>JAGLWR010000214.1 GCA_023133315.1 Methanomicrobia archaeon
AACGGCTTAAATTTTAATGTTAATCCCTTTATAGCTTTTCTCTTTTCTACCAGTAATGGTATCTCTGCAGGCTCCACTCCCACCAATATCACGTCCTCACTGATTTTGCACTTAAATACTCTGTCTTTTATCTCTTTTATAAAATATCTTCTCCCTATCTCCAGATTTTTGACGCATGTAGGATACAACCTACATTTTTTACACTCTTCACTGTCCTGCGCTATGAATTGAATCCCCTCTTTAGCCATGTCCTTTCCCATTAGTGTATATATCACCGTATCACTCTAGTCCTCTTTGCTATATTAAAAGCAACATCCCTGCTGAGTTTTTTCTCACCTAGAATAGTGTATCTCTTTCTTATTGTAGGAGCTATCATAAGAGCTTCTATGACCTCTTCTTCACTGACACCAAGTTCCTCAGAGTTTGTCGGTGCCTTTACAGTTTTCAGAGCATCCCGTATTTCTTTCCAGTTACCTCCATGAAGATACATCATGAGTATGCTTCCCACTCCACATTGTTCTCCGTGAAGAGCAGGGTTTTTTGCTATTTTATCAAGGGCATGAGAAAATAGATGTTCAGAGCCTGAAGCTGGTCTTGATGATCCTGCTATGCTCATTGCCACTCCACTCGATATCGATCCCTTTACAACTTTTCTCACGCTCTCTTCAAGTCCATTTTTTATTACTTCTGCATTTTCTATCATCAGTTTCGCAGACATGAGAGACAATGAAGCTGCATATTCACTGTAATACTCGTTTCTCAATCTGAATGCCAGTTCCCAGTCCTTTACTGCCGTATAATTTGCTATCAAATCTCCACAGCCAGCAGCTAAAAACCTGTACGGTGCCTGGACTATCACACTTATATCAGCTATTATAGCAATGGGTGTATGAGCCTTGAACGATGTTTTCTTACCATCCTTAACTATAGACGCCCGCGATGATGCCATACCATCGTGAGAGGAAGTTGTGGGGACCGAAATGAAAGGAATTTCCTCGGCAAATGAAGCCAATTTGCCGATATCTATAACACTTCCTCCTCCTACGGCTACCAAACTTCCATTTTTATTTTCTTTTATGTAACCAATTACTTTTTCTACTTCTTTATACTCTGCATTTTCAACAATTAGATTCTCGCATTTCAAAGAATCTGAGACCGTCTCCCCAGCAATATTTTTTGTTATCCTGTCATTGATCACAAATTGCTCTTTTAAATTGAGATTCTTGCAAACTTCCTTTACTTTCTCTAAAATATGGCTCCCAAGAAGAACTTTTCGAGGAATTTCCATCTCGTGAATCTGCATAATAAACTTTATATACACACTCTTATAAATCTTAGCATGCAGATTTATCTTGGGATAAAGGAGATCATTGAGAAATATTATCTCGATCCTATCCGATACGGAACGGGGTATAATATAGTCAATACTCTCACCTATGCTATAATCTTAGTAATAGTTGCTGCCCTCCTTCTCAAACTGATTATAAAACTGAAGATAAAGATAGACAAAAAGTTTATCTTTGCCCTCTTTCCCTTTATGGTCTTCGGGGGAACGGCAAGAGCCCTGGTGGACGGAGAGATATTTCCCCGCACACCTTTATTGGTAACACCTGGAATATATCTTACTGTAGCCATATTAACACTCTGCTGTATGACCGTAGGTTTATTTTTGAGAAAAAAAT
>JAGLWR010000215.1 GCA_023133315.1 Methanomicrobia archaeon
AGTTGCACTGATAACATTGCTCTTCCTGGGATGCGTGAGTACGCCATCTCAGACGACAACACCTCCAGTGACAACATCTCCCCCAACTACTACATCTCCTGCAGAGTTCGAGATTACCGATCTAAGAGTAATTCCTGAAAATCCTAAGGTAGGGGACACACTGACTATTCTCGTAGATGTTCGGAACAAAGGAGATTCTTCGGGAAGTTATACAGTTCTTGTGATGATAGGGAGTAAATCAAAGACGCAGAATGTAGAATTGGAAGGGAAGAGTTCAAAAATGGTGGAGTTTCAAGATACTGCAGATACGGAAGGAGACCTAGAGATAAAAGCAGGGAATCTAACAAAAACGATCTCTGTTTCACCGTTAGAGACTCCTGCACCGACTACTACTGCTCCACCGACAACTACACCTGCTCCGACCACTACCCCACCTCCAACAGAACCTAAAGGAGAGAAGATAGAACATCCGGATTATGAGATGGGAACACGGCTGAACTACCTCTTTACAGTTAGAGGAGACGAGTGGGGATCTACCATAGCATATAACAGTCCATACGAAGGAAAAAGAACTCCGTGGTTCAGGTGGGGGGTGACAGATCACTGGGAAAATAATCCAAAGGATACGTACTGGCGCGGTGATTACACACATTTCTATGACCGCAATTGGAATCTTAAAGGAGTATGGAGCATGGCTATTGGTGGATATAAGACGGCTTATGAAGCATATATAATTGTGTACAGTAAGTGGGGGGGCCTATCAGATCCAGCCTGCCCAATTTGCAAATCGAGCTATAACAAGGTACTGCCGAATATCTATTCGCTCGTTAAAGGAGCGGAAAAGGTTCATACAGGTAGATTTTGTTTATACATACCGGGGATGAGTCCTACTGGTGGGGGCTACCCGGAAGGAAGAGGCACTTACGAAAGAAGGATATACGTCGAAGAATTTGAAGATATTGAGACGGGAGGAGAGACTTACAGATGCGCAAGAGTGAAGTACTACATGAGACATACCGTGACTTTCCTTTCCCCGTATGATAACGAAGACTGGGGTAAAATAGAATGGATAGAAGAAGGATATCACTGGTACGCTGATATCGGCATGGTAAAGACCGATGTCACGATAAAAACGTACTGGTGGGACGAACTAGAGAAAACGGATAAAATATCGATAATTCTCACTGGGGTTACACTACCGTAAAATTTTCTTTTTTTCCTCAAAGGACAAAAGAAACTCAATTGACACTCTATGGCTGCGAATTGAGAAATCAAAACTTTCTATAAAAAACCTTTTATAAATTTCTTCAGAACATGGAGCATGATAATCAAGAACGGATTAATTTACTATAAAGGGGAGATCGTTAAAAAAGATATTGAGATAGAGGATAACAAAATTATTAGAATAGGGAAAAACCTTGAAGGAGAAAGTTATGATGCTGAAAACAAATTAATTCTTCCCGGTCTCGTGAATACGCATACGCATTTAGCAATGACATTATTAAGGGGATATGCGGATGATTTACCTTTAAATGAATGGCTTGAAAAATATATCTGGCCTGTAGAATCTAAATTAAAAGGCGAAGATGTCTATTACGGAAGTTTATCGGGAATTATTGAGATGATAAAGAGTGGAACTACATGCTTTAACGACATGTACTTTTTTATGGACAGAGTAG
>JAGLWR010000216.1 GCA_023133315.1 Methanomicrobia archaeon
ACAAAAATAACGTTAGAAGATGTAGAAAAAGCAAAGAAAAATGGAAAAAGGATAAAACTCATCGGAAAGGCGTGGAGAGAAAAAGGAGAAGTAAAGGCGAAGATATCTCCCGAAGAACTTCCTTTGACACATCCATTGGCAAACGTTATGGGCGTTCTGAACGCGATCACGTTTGAGACCGATGTAACAGGAAATGTCACGATAATAGGTCCCGGTGCAGGAGGCTCTACCGCAGGATATGCCATGTTAACAGACATGCTTGAAATTCACAGACGATTTTAATTTTTTTTATTTTTGAAACTAGAGAAACTCTATTATAGGTTATATAAGGAACTCATCCATGAACAAATTTCATCTGAGCAATCGTGATCCATACGCATACATTCAACTGATAATAGGTCTCTTCGTTTTTGCGGCAGGGATCGTCTTCATGCTTAAGGCTACTCTGGGAATGGCTCCGTGGAGTGTGTTTCATGTGGGAATCACGAACCATTTTCCGTTAACGCTGGGAAGAGTATCTCAGATCGTAGGATTTGTTGTAATCCTCTTTTCGCTTTTTTTCAAGATATATCCCGGCATAGGAACTCTTTTCAACATGATCGTTATCGGATTCTTTATCGATCTCATAAATCCCCACGTTCCTTCAATACACAATCATTTTTCTCAAATTACTATGCTCGCATGTGGCATTATTCTCATCGGTATCGGTTCAGGACTGTATATTAATGCAAACCTCGGAGCAGGCCCGAGAGATGGATTGATGTTAGGATTGAGCAAGAAAACAGGAAAAAGCATACGACTGATTCGCAATTCTATGGAAATAACGGTACTTATCATAGGGTTCTTTCTTGGAGGTCCAGTTGGTGTGGGTACTGCGGTCTTTGCTCTTGCCATTGGACCTTCCGTCCAGTTTTTCTTGAAACTGATTCCGAAAAGAGGAACATGAGAAAATATTTAAGCCTGTAGACTAACAGTGATGTGGTGATCTGTTTGGAAGAAGTAGATTTCGATACGGTATGCGAAGACTGGAATGAGTATAAATTGAAAGACGGAACAACGCTGAAGGTAAAACTCGTACTGGTAAAAGCTGTGAGAACAGATAATTACGATCAATTCGGAGACCCGGTATACATGGTAAACTCCCAGAACATAGTAAAAATAACCAATGTTCCTGATAAATTAAAAAGAAAAAAGGCAAGTTCAACGTACGTCGGATAATATTTATTATTCTGTCCTGTGCGAATATGAATCCTCTTACTTGCAAAAAATGAATCTACCAGATCGACGTTTTTTATGGTTATTTTTTTATTTCTAAATAAAAACCTCAGTACCCCACCAGAATAGATGAAATCATACGCTTTTCAGCTTTCCTCAAATGTTCTACTGTGGTCGCTTTACTTATTCCCAATTTTTTTGAGAGTTCTTCGGTAGTTATTTTTCTCGGGATATCATAGTATCCATTTTTCTTTGCAGCTACGAGAGCTTCCTTCTGTTTTTCTGTTAAACCTGATAGAATATCGTGCTCCGGGAAGTTCACTTTTTGAAAATGAATATTTTTTACAACTCCAAATATTTTAATCATCTTTAAGAGTTTTTTCAGATTGTCGTTGTCACTGATAAATGATAATACAATCTTTTCTTTTGAAACGAAAGCAGGAAGGGTGTATA
>JAGLWR010000217.1 GCA_023133315.1 Methanomicrobia archaeon
GAGATAAAACCCACGGTAGAACCAAAACTGAAAGAACTCAATTTCAGGAAAGCGTCGATACTCTACGGGGATATAGACAGGGAAAAGATCTATGAGATGGCGATCAAGAAGAGAAAAAAAAGACTTTTCAAAGAGATAGAAAAAGTAGAATCGTATCACAAGGTCCATTATCCAATATTCAGAGTTCTCTTCGATTACTTCCCTGAAAAAGGAGATTACACCAATCTATGCTGTCTTGTAGATGGATTAACGGGTGAAATTCTAAGAAAAAACAAAAAAATAGAAAGAACAAGAGGATTAAGAGATTTAATACCGCTAAAAGATGACGAAATGAGCTTCATGATATATTTAATAAAAAGAGAAAATGCCACCCAGATAGAGATAAAAAATGAGACGAAACTGACCACAAAGAAAATAAAATCACTGTTAAGATCTACAATGCAAAAAGGATTGATAAAAATTGAGAAAAAAGGTAAGTTTGAAGAGATAAAACCATTAGGAGATTACAAGATAGTGTGGAACCCGAAAGATAAAAAGATCAACTTTGAATACGCCGTTGAAGAGGAGTTTCTGGATGTCGATACGATAATTCGTGAAACGATTACGGAAAAAGATATATCCAGAGCTTTAAAGATATGGGGGAAGGCCAAAATATGGAAAATTGAGAAGCTTTATTATCCTTACTGGATCGTTTACTACGGCGGAGAAAAACCGAGAGTAGAAGTTTTTGATGGAGTATACGGTCAAAAAGACGATTACATAAAAAGCATGATACGACACAGAATTTAACAGTAAGGTATTTAAATCCAGTTATGTAAAGATAAAAGTGGGTAGGAGGAACGCATTTTCTCTTCTTTTTACCACCTCCACTATCCTCCTACCTAACTTTTATAGATTTTTGGGCAAAAACGAAAACTTTTTATATCGGCAACCGATATCATGATCTGATATTATGATAAGAGAGATATTCCTCGGTTTCATGAAGGTTCACATACTGTATCATGCCGGTAAGGATCCTATTTACGGAGTCTGGATGATGAAAGAACTTGAAAGACACGGATATACTGTCAGTCCCGGGACTATATATCCTACGTTAAATTCTATGGAGAAAGAAGGATTCTTGTCGTCATATAAGGTAGTTGTCAATGGAAAAAAGAGAAAATATTATAAAATTACCGAGAAGGGTGAAAACATGCTTGAAGAGGCAAGAAAAAAAATAAAAGAGCTTTCGGAGGAGGTAATATGAGTATCAAAGATAGTTTCATGAAGGGAATAACAATTAATATTATCGTCCTCGGATTTGTCTCCCTTTTCACAGACCTTTCCAGCCAGATGGTTTTTCCTCTGATCCCGCTTTTCCTGACAAATGTTCTCGGTGCCGGTGGTATGGTAGTTGGATTAGTCGAAGGTGCTGCGGAAACAACTGCCAGTCTTTTGAAAGTTTTTTCGGGATACTGGTCGGATAAGATCGAAAAAAGAAAACCATTTGTACTCATAGGATATGGTATCTCCAGTTTAACGAAACCATTATTTGCGTTTTCATACATGTGGCAGAGTGTTTTAGGGATCAGGATAGCTGAAAGGGTAGGGAAAGGTATCAGAACAGCTCCGAGAGACGTGATCGTCGCACAGTCCTGCGATGCAGACGTCA
>JAGLWR010000218.1 GCA_023133315.1 Methanomicrobia archaeon
TCTCTCTCAGCAAAATAACATTTTATTTTTCTATTTTCAAAAACTATATCATCTGCAAGATTTTCCACCATCTCGATATCTTTTTTCGTATATTTCCCAAAAATGTCTATTGTATTATGATCGTTACCTATATGTAACGACGTAGAATATGCTTTTTTACCGAAAAGTATTACAAAACTTTGAGAAAGTATGTGCTGTCCTGTATGCTGCTGCATATTTTCGAATCGTCTTTCCCAGTCTATAATCCCTTTGACATCTTTTTCTTCGATCTTATTTTCCAGAACATGCACTATTTCATTTCCATCTTTATAAACATCCGAAACTTTTACCCCATTTATATATCCAAGATCGCAGGGCTGACCACCTGAGGTAGGATAAAAACATGTCTGATCCAGAATAACTTTGTTTTCTTTAGTGTTCATAACTTTTGCCTCGAACTCTTTTCTGTAAGGATCATCCAAATAGAGTTTTTTTGTCATGGTGAAACTATGGAAGAAGAGTTTAAAAATTTAATTTTTAAAAAAGATAGGTTTGTCGTGAAGATTATTGAGAAAACAAAAATATAAAAATCTAGAAAACGAAAAAACCTATATGGGAATAGAAAAAACTCTGGATTGCATTAAGAAAAATGGGACTGATTTGGAGAGATATAGAATAGAATACCTTTTTTATAATAAAAAAGACGATAAAATTCCTCTGAAAATTTTTTCGAAGATGCAAAATGAAAATGGTGGATTTCCATACGACCTTGAGAAATGGAAAGATACCCGTATATGTGAGACATGCTCTGTGTTGTCTATTTTATCCGAATTGAATTTATTGGATTACGATATTGCAAAAAAATCTATAAAATATCTTTTAAAAAAACAGAAAGGGGATGGGAGATGGAGTGAAAACTTGGAGATTTTAAAATATGATCCTCCTCTTTGGAACATGCCCGAGGATTTGAAGTGCGATATGTGGTTAACTGCAGAGATAGCACTCAAATTGCTAAAACTTGGATACAGAGATAGTGCTGAAAAGGCAGCTAACTTCCTTGCCAGGAACAAGAAAGATGATAAGTTTTTTGGATTTTTACTAACAAATGTAATTGCAACTTCTCTTTTCTCATGCCTTGAGAAAAAAGATGAAATAAAAAATATGGATGAGATTATAAGAGATATAATAGAAAAAGAAGAAGAGCCAGCTTTTTTAAACTGGTATCTCGAAACATTAAAAGATTCAAAGTTGGAATATAAAGATTCTTTAATGAAAATATGTTTAGAAAAAATTCGGAAGAAGATAACCAAGAATATTATTTTCGAGAGCGTCGACGGAAAACGGTATAACATTCCGAATACGATTGATTCTTTAAAATTGCTCAAAAAATATGGCAAAATCTAATCGGAGCACTGCAAATATCTTGTTATACGATATATTGGATTTCATTCTATAAGGAAAAATATTTATTCGACTAAAAATTAATCATTATGATGGAGAATAAAAATCCTTTGGACAAATCACAAGAATTGCTTTTAAGTTCTTTTGATGAAATTATTGCTATTTTAACAGCAATAGGGCATCCTAACCGATTTAAAATACTCATTCTTCTCCTAAAAGGACCTCTTA
>JAGLWR010000219.1 GCA_023133315.1 Methanomicrobia archaeon
GAGGTTTCACGAATGACATTTGGTTTCTCCGCAACTGTTACAGAACTGTATCCGAACTTCTGGGCGTATTCGAAGGCTTCTTTCAGTATCCTTTTGCAGGCAGGTCTTGTAAATATTCTCGTGGATATGGCAAGGTCTTCTCCCGGGATATCTTTAAAACTCTTCATTTTTGGATGGGTCTCCAGAGCTTTCCTCACTTCCGACGGAGGATTCGTCCATTCCACACCTGAATAAAGACCCTCTGTGTTTTGCCTGAAGACTACAACATCGATCTCGGGTTCCTCGAAACCATCCTTCGTTCGTCTTATAAAATTGAGAGGATTCCCCTTAAAAGCTTTACACGGCCTTATACATAAATCAAGGTCAAAATGTTGCCTGAGCCGAACAATAGGGCTATAGTACACAAGTCCCTTTCCCTGCAATTCTGGAGATAACTCTTTTGCTGCCACATCCTTTGGCTTTGAGGTTATAGCTCCAAAAAGTCCAATACGATGTTTTTCAAGAAGATCGATGGTCCTCTGAGGTAGAGCATCGCCCTCTCTCACCCAGAACTCCCAGCCAATATCGCCCCTTATATATTCTGCCTCAAAACCAACTGCATCGAGGACTCTGAGCGCTTCTAGGAGCACTATCTTTCCTATCCCATCACCTGGTAACGTCACTATTTTGTACATTCTATCACCTTCTTTGTATATTCTAAAAGACCTCCACTTTCTATAATCTTCATAATAAACTCACCGAAAGGCACAAAATTAAACTCTTTATCCTTCGCAAAAATCTTGCCCCTTGAAACATCTATACGTGCACTGTCTCCAGCCTGTATGTATTCTGAAGCATCTTTGCAGATGACAGGGATCAATCCGTTGTTTATACAGTTTCTGTAATATATCCTTGCAAAAGATTTTGCTATTATGGCAGATATTCCTGCACGTTTCAGACACGTAACAGCCTGTTCCCGTGAAGAACCACAGCCAAAATTTTTTCCTGCCACTATTATATCGCCTTTGTTTACGTTGTTTAGAAAGTTAGGATCCAGATCTTCCATAGCGTGCTTTGCCATCTCATCGGGGTCCATTATAGTATAGACATACTTTCCCGGATAGATAACGTCTGTATTCACGTTATCGCCATATTTGAAAACTTTACCCTCTATCATGATCCTAATATTCTGTATTCCCTTTTATTTCTTGCTATGCAAGGAAAATTTCAACTAAGGATCAGAGCTCTTTCCATTTCGTTATTTTCGTTGCAATGCAGATGAATACTACTGCCAATATCCCCATGACCAAAAATGGTACTTTTGCCTGTGATGGATTATCGAGTATCATTATATTCCTTAAACCGTCGTGGAAGTAGTAAAGGGGTAAACATTTTGCTATCGATTGCATATAACTCGGCATCATCTCAATGGGCCAGAACGCACCCGAGAGAAACATCATGGGGAATGCAATAGCACTTCCCGCTCCAGATGCTGCCTCTACGTCTTTTATCACACCGCCCAGTATCATACCTATACTGGAAAACGTCACTGCCCCCATAAAAATGAGTAGGAGTGCATAGAGATTCGGCAGTGCACTGACACCGAAAA
>JAGLWR010000022.1 GCA_023133315.1 Methanomicrobia archaeon
AGTGAGGTGATAGCACCGATAAAAGGAGCAAGACTAAAGAATGCTCCCGTCCTTGAGGAACCCAATCCCTCAAGCGCTTTGATGAAAAATACCAAACTAATTCCGTAACTGAATGAACCCAGTAATAGGGCGAATGCGACTGTAAGGTCCAGAGATATCTTCATTCCAAGGATTAAAGCGAGTGAAAGGGACGTTGTTCCAGCGACGAAACCTTTGATTTTAGCAATCTGTATGGGGTCTTTATGAGAGATGTTGCGGGTTAGATTGTTGTCCATTCCCCAGCACACCACTGCAAAGATGATCAATAACGGACCTACTATGTTGAATTTACCTTGACTGGGATCCCAGGTTAAAAGTATCCCTGCTATTGTCATGCATACTAATGCAGGCCATAATCTTTTTCCTGCATTTTCCTTGAAAAAGAAAATAGCAATCATAGCGGTAGCGAGTCCCTCCAGATTGAGCAGTAAAGACGCAGAGAAACCCGAAACAAGGGCCAGTCCAGTCATCATACTTATTGGACCTATTATTCCACCTACAAGTACCGCACCTGCCAGCCAGGGGAGATCCTTTCTTTCCAATGGTGCAGCCTTTTTATCAGGATCGGTCATTATTATCCTCTTTCCGATAGAATAGAACGATAAACCAGCAAATGCACCAAGGTAGAGAAGTCCAGCCAGAACTACGGGGGGAATGTCCTTAACAAGTAACTTAGCGAGTGGAGGGCTGATACCGAATAAGGAAGCAGATATTACAATGAATATCAACGGATTTTTATCCAATTACGTCACCTTTTTTATTTCTTTCAATATTTTCAGCCGTCCATTCATTGATTTCACCCGGAAAAGAAACGACCATACATATGGTTCCAGAATCCAAGATTATAGTTTCTTCGATTAATAACTGCGTTACGGGTTCACTTTCCTCTTTCGCACACCCCGAAAACACAAGTATTACAATAATTGTCAATATTCCCTTTATATTTTCTTTACCAGGTTTCGGCATACTTGAGCACTTGTTATAGTTCATATAAAAGAGTTGTTATTTATAATGAAGTTTTGAGCTATTTCTTAGATTTGCATGCTTGATCTTAGATCAGTTCCTACACACAAATACATGAAACTGTATCCTTTCTATAAAACGATAACAAGATTTTTATACGCATGACTCTATCAAAAAACATGAAGAAAAAAACAGTTATACTTTTAGTGTTGTTGTTATTTTCTGGAGTTTATGCCCAGGAAAAGGTAATTATTGTTAAATATTATCTCGTGGAGGGATGCCCTTATTGCGATGTAGTAGACTCAATGATAGATGAAATAGAGAAAGATTATCCCAATGTTCAACTTGTACGATTGAATGTTTACAAATCGTCTGTGTGGATGAACGAATTTTTAAGTTACGATTTCTGGAAGGTTCCTGCCATAGTTATCAACGGAAAAGCTACGTTCCAGGGAGATGAAGAGATTACAGATCAGAATCTGAGAGAGACTATCGACGAGTATCTTAATTCGTATACTCAAGGAAAATCTTTTTTTGAGAAGGGAAAGAACTATTATGGCAGAGAAGAGTACACAAAAGCTAAAATATATCTGGAAGAAGCAAAAAAGCTCTTTGAAAATGGTAATTTTGATACAAACTTGACAGAAGAGATGCTTGAAGACTGTAATAGCTGTATAGAAGCGTATGATCTTATCTTAAAGGGAGACTTATTTTTGGAGAGCAATGATCCAGAAAAAGCGAGAGAGATGTATTCTCAGGTAACTTGTGAAGATTTCAAAAATACAGCAGAAGAAAAAATTAAGAATATAGATGTTTATGAAGAATCACTCCAGAGTTTTGATACGGCAGTAGAATATTACATTCAGCAAGATTATTCTCGAGCGTTGAACCTCTTCGAATCTCTTGAAACGATGTTAGTCTGCGAAAAACAAAGAGAGTGTGAAGAATATATCGAAAAATGCAGGAAATATATAGACATACAGAATCTATATGATGAAGCAACAACGCTTATCTACGATGATGGACTCTCCGCACAAAACAAGTTTATGGAGGCGGGAACTATCTACAAATCCTTAGGGGAAGATCCAGAGAGGTACACCATATTTGCTGAAGCTGCTCTCAACTTTTACATCGGAAAAACACTTTATGACAGTGGTTCTAACGCCGGATTACCGTATTTCGAAAAGGCTAAACAAGACTTTGAACATTTGGATTTCCAAAAAGGAGTAGAAAAATGTGAGTATTATATAAAAAAATCCAGAAGCAGTCGTGGGCTGTACTTTATTTCCTTTGTAAGTATCCTTTTTTTTGCATTTCTTTTTGTTTATCTATTTTATTTCAAGAAAAAGGAAAAAAGTAATAAGGACACAAAAAAAGAGCTAAAAAAATTAGTTGACAAATATGTGAATGAAGAGATGTCTCTCGAAGAGTTTGATAATAAAAAGAAAAAGGTGATAAAATGAAAATAGAGATAGAAGAATTAAAACCACTGCTCAATTCTGTAAGTAAAGAGATTTTTGAAAATCCTGAGACGGCTTATAAAGAGTATAAAGCTTCGAAATTGCTGATCGAAACTCTAAAAAAAGAAGAGTTTGAAGTAAAGAAAAACATTTGTGGATATGAAACAGCATTTATGGCTCAATATGGAAAAGGAAAGATGAAAATTGCATTTTTGGCGGAGTATGATGCACTTCCAGAGATAGGTCATGGCTGCGGCCATAATATAATAGCTTCCGCGGGGATAGGAGCAGGGATTGCTTTTAAAAAGCTGATAGAAAAAAATGATCTTGATGCTACTGTTTACGTGATAGGATGTCCAGGAGAAGAAGCGGAGGGAGCAAAGGTAGCGTTTTCGGAGGAGGGTATCTTCAAGGATATCGATGTTGTCATGATGATACATCCAGCAGATAGAACGCTCATAAAAGAGAGATTTTTGGCAATCAGAGAGCTGAGATTCAAGTTTTATGGAAAAACTTCTCATGCTGCAGCTTCCCCAGAAAAAGGAATAAATGCGCTCGATGGAGTAATTCTAACGTACAATAATATCAATGCATTGAGGCAGCATTTGAGGGAAGATGTGAGAATCCATGGTATCATCACCAGCGGAGGAGCTGCACCAAATATCGTGCCTGACTACGCAGAAGCATATTTTTTTGTGAGAGCTACGGACAATGAGTATCTTGAGAAAATGCTGAAAAAGGTTAAGAACTGTGCCATAGGTGCAAGTAAAGCGACGGGAACAGAACTAAAAATTGAAATGGGAAAAGGGTACAAAGCTTTTTATCCCAATGATACTCTTGCAGATATTTTTGAAAAAAACATTAAATCTCTGGGGATTACAGTAGATAAACCAAAAGAGTTTGGAGGTCTGGGATCGAGTGACATAGGGAATGTGAGTTGCGTTGTTCCAAGTATCCATCCTTTCATAAAAATAAGTGACAAAGAACTGAGATCCCATTCTAAGGAATTTGCTCAAGCTTCAATCTCTGAAAAAGGATACGGGGCAATTATGATAGGGGCAAAGGCCATGATCCTTACTGCTTTGGATATAATAGAAAATCCAGAACTTTTAAAAAAGATAAAAGCTGAGTTTGTTCCAAGGTGAAGTGATGGGAGACAGGATCCTCTATACAACCTTTTTAGCTCATCTGGTAGACGATGGATGTGAGGTGGTGATGGCACCTTTAATTCCATTGATAGCAAAAGAGTTTTCTTTTTCCAATGTGCAGATAGGGATTTTAGGAGGGGTCTTGGTAATCGCCTTGGGACTTTTTCAGTTTTTGATGGGGTACATCTCAGATTATCTTAAAAAAAAGAAGGATATGGTAGTTTTTGGTTTTCTTCTGATGTCCTTATCTTTTTATTTAATTTCCTTAGCCAATTCTTTTTTTCATATCGTTGTCTTTACATTTTTTGTAGGTGTAGGGCTTTCTTTCTACCATCCTATCGGCGTCTCGGTAATAACAACTCATTTTAAGATAGGAAGAGGAAAAGCCATAGGTATTCACGGCGTTGGGGGTGCCGTAGGGCTTTTGATATTTCCTGCTTACAGTGGATTTCTTGCCCATCTTTATGGCTGGAGATTTGTCTTAAAAGTTACTCCCATCATATGTATCTTGGTGGCGTTACTGTATTATTTCTCCGTTACGGACATTTCTTTCGAAAAATCAAATCGCAAACTTTCTTTGGTGCTGTCTTCGGCAGCCATCCTTGTTATGATCGTGCTTGGTATTACATCTATGGCCAACAGAGGATTTACTACGTTTTTCCCGGTGCGACTGGATGGAATAGGATACGGTTCCGGTTTTTACGGGTCACTGCTTTCCATATTTCTGGGAATTGGGATATTCGGACAATACATAGGAGGGGTTCTGTCAGACAAAATATCTTATAGGAAAATAATTTCTTCTTCTTTAGTCCTCACTGCCCTATTTCTCGTGCCGCTTTTACTGGTAGAGAGTGCACACATGATCTATCTTTTTGGAGCACTAGCCGGACTCTCCATATCGATCGTATGGCCTGCGATATTTGCGTATATTGCCGAGATAACACCAGAGGATATGCACAGCAGGAGCCTGGGCATATTCTTCAGCGTGGCAGCTGCCATGGGAGGTTCCTCACCCATACTGATAGGTTATGCAACAAAAATAATTACCCTCGAGCATGCTCTATTGATCCTGCCTCTCACAGCTTTGATAGGTGCTGTGTTAATGCTCGGGGTGAGAAGATGAATCTAGAAAATAAAAAAAGGATATTTGAAATGTTTTTTGTCACGTCATTGATAGTATCAAATATAACTGCTGTGAAGATAGTCAGCTACGGAAAACTCGTCTTCCCTGCGGCTGTCTTGGCTTATGCAGTTACATTTCTTTTTACAGATGTGTACAGTGAGATATGGGGTAAAAAAGAGGCCAATACGTTGGTGAGGATAGGATTTTTATGCAATCTTCTAGCACTGGTTTTGATAAGATTCTCTATCATATTGAAGCCCGCTTCTTTTTACGATCAGTCCTCCTTTGTAAGTATCTTAGGAGGATCAACAAGGATAATTTTAGCATCGATGACAGCTTATTTAATATCACAGCACCACGATGTCTGGGCTTTTCACTTCTGGAAAGATAAAACTGAGGGCAGACATCTGTGGCTGAGAAACAATGCGTCAACAATAGTATCCCAGCTTCTGGATACCTCTATCTTCATTTTTCTTGCTTTTTACGGCACTGCACCCATACTAACAATGATAGGAAGTCAGTACCTCATAAAAGTTCTAATAGCAGCTTGTGATACGCCTTTCTGCTATCTTCTGGTGAAATGGTGTAAAAAATAGAGTATAATACTTCTCCATTTTTATGAGGAGAAACCCGATAGAATGAAAGAGATTTCATTCCGAAGAACTAACAAGTTAGTTCTGTTTCTCCCTCAACCCTCTTCCTTTTTAGATAATATTTTTTTCTTTTCCAGAACCGTTTTCTCGCTTTTGCGAAAATGAAAAAATTTTAAAAAATAAGAGAAATAATAAGCTTATTTGTGTAAAAAAGCTTATAAATAGGAGTTTCAATATAATATTGGTGATGCTCATGGTAGGAATAGAAACAGGAAATATAGGAATTGCAAATATAGGAGAAATGAAAAGAAGGATAAAATATTACAAAAGAATATGAGGTGATAATTATGTTCGGACCAGAAATAGAATTACATATAGCGAAATTCGAGATAGAAAGAAAATTAAAAAATCGTTAAATTTTCCTTTTTTTAGTTTTCGTTTTTTTTCTAAACATCAATGGTTCTTTTATAAAATTTTCCTTTTTTTAAATTTTTAAAGTTAATTTTTTAAAGATAGTTTTATTCATACTGATTACAGGTGATCACTTGAAGAATGGAAATGAATCCAATATTCCGATAATCAAGAATAAGAAACAGTTGATTTCACATGGCAATATCGAAGGTAGAAAAGTTGCATTGGATATTATTGAACATGGGCTAAAAGCTATAGATACATATGAAGCTACAAAACGACTCATTAGATTTGATGGAGAAATATTGAAAGTGGGTCATCTGCAGTTCGATCTCTCTGAGAAGGAGGATATATATGTCATAGGTGCAGGAAAGGCTTCTTTTCCCATAGCAAAAGCTCTCGAAGATATCCTTGGAGAACGGATTAAAGAAGGAATTGTAATTGAAAAGAGAGATGATAAATTAAAAAGAATAAAGGTAATTAAAGGAGGACATCCCCTGCCAGATGAGGCAGGATATAAGTGGGCAAAAAAAATTATGGAACTTGCCACAAAAATAAAAAGGGATGATTTAGTGTTTTGTCCAATTACAGGTGGGAGTTCAGCCCTTATGACATTGCCTGCTGAAGGTATAAGCTTAAAAGATGTGCAAACTATGACTGACCTTCTTCTGAAAAGTGGTGCCTCAATCAAGGAGATAAACGCCGTGAGAAAACACATCTCTGCAATAAAGGGGGGTAGATTGGCCGTTGCTATTCATCCTGCCGAGATAATTAATCTAACGGTCTCGGATGTGATCGGAGATTGGGATGTTTTGGATGTTATAACAGGTCCAACTGTACCTGATACATCCACTTTTGTTGATGCTGTAAGTACTCTCAAAAAATACAAGTTATGGGATGAAACCCCTCCCTTGATCAGAGAGCATCTTCATAAAGCAGATCCTCGTTTTGAATCTCCGAAGGATTTTACTGGTATGCGTGTCCACACCTTCATGCTATCAACAAATGGAGATATATGTGATGCTGCAAAGAAAAGGGCCGAAGAACTTGGATTCAACGCAGCAATATTGTCAACGATGATGGAGGGCGAAAGTAGAGAAGTTGGTATTACACTAGCTGGAATCTCTAAAGAGACAGAAAAACATGATCGACCTTTTGCACCACCTATTGTTATGATCTCCGGTGGCGAGACAACGGTAACAATTGAAGATGAATGCGGTGAAGGAGGCCCCAATCAGGAGTTTGTTCTTGGGTTTTCACTGAAAATAACTGGAAATAGAAATATAACTGTTGCTTCTATAGGTACTGATGGAACTGATGGTCCCACCGATATTGCTGGCGGCATTGCTGATGGTTATACTCTAAGAAGAGCAAGGGAAAAAGGAATCGATATTTTCAAAAATCTCATGAGTCATAACGCATCCTATGTTTTGGAGCGTCTTGGTGATGCAATCTACACCTATCCAACAGGGACAAACGTAATGGACTTACGATTAATAGTACTTCAATCATCAGATATTACAAGGAGATGATCAGGATGGATAAATTTAAAATAAAAGAAATTAGAGCTCGAGAAGTGTTGGATAATAGGGGATATCCTACTATTGAAGTTTAAGTATCCACAGAAGGAAACGTTTCAGCGTGGGCAGATGTCCCCTGCGGTCGTTCAACTGGAAAGCATGAAGCAGTCGAATTGAGAGATGGAGAAAAGAGATTTCTTGGATTTGGAGTTCGCAAAGCCATACAAAATGTAGAGAATGTTATTGCGCCACAACTGACAAGGATGGACGTGCGAGATCAGAGAGAAATTGATCAAACAATGATCGAGCTGGACGGAACAAAAGATAAATCAAATCTGGGAGCTAATGCTATCGTCGGAGTTTCTCTATGTGTTGCAAAGGTTGCCGCAGATTCCCTTGAATTACCTCTCTATCGATATATAGGAAGCGCAAACGCTAATATTTTACCGACACCATTATTGAACTTGATAAATGGGGGAAAATTAGCTGCCACAGAACTTGATTTTCAAGAGCATATCGTAATGCCCGTTGGTGCCAAGAGTTTTTTTGAAGCCATGCGAATGGGTACAGAGGTATACCTCGAGTTGGCAAAGATAATGGAGAGAGACTGGGGTAGACATTCTTTAAATACTGCTGACGAAGGGGGATACACCCCTATAGGAATGAAAGATCCGAGAGAGGCATTTGATGCTGAATTAGAGGCTATAGAAGAACTTGGATATCGGGATGAATTTGTTCTAGGAATAGATGCCGCAGCAACTCATTTCTACAATGAAAAGAAAAAAAATTATATCTTCATGGAAAGAGAAATGAATCGAGAACAAATGATCGATTTTTATGAAGATCTCTGTTCCGCATATCCTGTAAAATCTATTGAGGATCCACTCATGGAAGAGGATTTCGAAGGATTCGCTGAGTTAACTAGGAGTTTAAATATCCAGATAGTCGGAGACGATCTTTTCGTTACAAATGTAGAGAGGTTAAAGAAAGGAATAGAGGAAGGTGCAGGAAATGCACTCTTGTGGAAAGTGAATCAAGTTGGAACACTTACTGAAGCTCTCGATACAGCTGAGTTTGCATATAGGAACGGGTATGGTGTTCAGGTCTCAGAGAGGTCAGGACAGACAGAAGATACATGGTTAGCTGATATGGCAGTTGCTTTAAATGCTGGGCAAATAAAGACTGGTGCACCATGTAGGGGCGAAAGAATATCGCAATATAATCGGCTGTTTAGAATAGAGGAAGAGCTTGGAAAATCAGCTCGCTATGCCGGAAAAAATTTCAGACGTCCACTTTAAATATTTTTATTCATCCATAAGATCACTTTATATGAATTTCCACAATATCTCCCTCCCCTACTACGTGGTCGCCGCCAGCTCGCTGTCCGTCATATTTGACAGATCTTCCCCATACCTTTGCATATTTGAAGTTTTTGTAGAACTGTTTATGAACTTCCTTAGCTACATCCAGTATAGTTGCTCCCCTTTTCATCGCTATTGGAGGGTAATCAGGTTCAGAACCCGGCGATTTTGTAAAAACTCGTACGATATCAAGAATCTCATAGATTTTTTCCTTTACCTGCTCAATGTTTATTTTCTTCTCTGCAGAGAGGGATAGTATCCCAAACTCAGAATATCTTTTTCTGAACGTTTCTAAATTCTTGTCACAGTTCTCCAGATCATTTTTGCTTCCAATAATAAATGCTTTTTTATAAGATAAATTCCTGTTCAAAGAGTCTAAAAATTCTTCAAGGCTTGTTTTTTCTTTAATGACTACAAGAGCGTTGGATATTTTATGTTCCACAAGCATTTTTTTGATCTCGTGCACATCAGAAACATATTCTTTCCCTCGTATCACTATGCCTCCTGAAGAAAACTTCTTTATCTCTATCTCTGGCTTTCTTTTGTTTATTCTGAATCCAGATCGATACAGCTCATTCAGGATTATCTCCATATCTCTCACAGGATCTTTGCTGAGATCTACTATTATACTCAGGGCATCTGCGTTTCTTATGGCATCGATAAGCTGGAAACCGAACCCCTTGCCCATGGAAATATCTTTAATGATCGACGGCATATCCACTATCTCAAGCTGGATGTCATTATACTCCAGCATTCCAGGAGTGGGAATTCTCGTCGTGAGAGGATAGCTCGCCACCACTGAATTTGCGCGGGTAAGAACGTTGAGAATAGACGATTTTCCTGAGTTTGGGAGTCCTACTAAAGCTACCTGAGCAGCACCTTCCTTTTTTACTGAAAAAGTTGGTCCTCTTCCTCTTTTAACTTTAGATTTTTCTAATTTTTCCTTGTATTTTGAGAGTCTCTGCTTTATAGAAAGTCTCATCTTTTCAGTACCTTTGTGTTTCGGTATCGTTGAATACATCTTTTCCAGTGCCTTAATTTTCTCAGTAATTGTTTTTGCCTTTCTGTATTCATCCTCTGCTAAAAGGTACTCCATCGTCACGTTGGCGGGCATACATAGATTATACTAAAAAGTTTAAAAAAGCTACCTTATTGATGAAAAAGTATTTAAAGATAGAACTATAAAAATGGCGTATGAATGAAGATATACTGAAACTTTTTTTTAAGGAAAAAACTCTGAAAATATTCTTAAGTATAGAAAAAGAGGTGTACGCTGCAAAGATGAGGAATAAGGCTGTCTGTATGTACAGTTATGTAATAACGATTTTGAGAAAATTTGAAGAGGTAGGATTAGTGAAATCTGAGAGACAAGGAAGGATTAAAAAATATAAATTAACAGAAAAAGGAAAAGAAATCGATAATAAAATAAGAGATTTACTCGATATCAAGTAGGATACTTGAATTTTTTACCAGCGTATATAGAATGCTCATTTTCTTCTTCTATTTTTAGTAACCTGTTATATTTAGCTACTCTTTCTCCCCTGCAGGTAGCTCCAGTCTTTATCTGTCCTGCATCGAGAGCTACGCTTATATCTGCTATGCTCGTATCCTCCGTTTCTCCTGATCTGTGTGAAACTACGACATTATATTTATTTCTAAAAGCAAGTTCTGCCGCTTCCATAGCTTCTGTCATTGTTCCTATCTGATTTATCTTCAGTAATAAAGCATTGCAAACTCCTTTTTTTATCCCGATTTTCAATAACTCTGGATCGGTAACAAAGATATCATCGCCAACTATCTGAATGTTCAGTTCCTTTGTAATGGCTGCAAAACCTTCATAGTCTTCTTCATAGAAAGGATCTTCTATTGATAGTATATTGTACTTAGAGACAAGTTCTCTGTACACTTCAAGAAGTTCCATATTTGTATATTTCTTGCTTCCGATCGTATATTTTCCTGTTTTTTTATCATAGAAATAAGAAGGAGCAGCGTCAATAGCAAACATTAGATTCTTCTCGTATCCGAGATTTTCTTCAGCTTTCACTATCATCTCAAAAGGTTCTTCTATGTCTTTCATAGGTGGTGCAAATCCGCCTTCGTCTCCTACATTTATAGCGCTTTTTCCATATTTTTCCTTTAAAACTATTTTTAGCTCATGATACGTCTCACTTCCAACTCTGAGAGCTTCTTTAAACGTTTCAACATTTACTGGCATTATCATAAATTCCTGGAACTCCAGAGAATTACCTGCGTGTGCACCCCCATTAATGATATTCATCAACGGTATGGGAATGACAGAACTGTTTGGATTGAGGTATTTGTACAGAGGGAGTCTAAGAGAGCTGGCAGCAGTTCGTGCGCACGCTAAAGATACGCTCAATATCGCGTTTGCACCAAGATGTGACTTATTTTCTGTGTTATCAGCTTTGAGCATCAAAGAATCAATTTTCTTCTGATCCAGTATATTCTCACCGATAAGTAGCGGTGCTATTTTCTCATTTACATTCTTTACAGCTTTTTCTACGCCCTTTCCATGATATCTTTTTCCACCATCTCTCAGTTCAATGGCTTCTTTTTCCCCCACAGAAGCCCCGGAAGGTACCAATGCACTTTCAAATGCCAAATCTGTCTTCACATCACATTCTATTGTAGGATTTCCTCTCGAATCGAGAACTTCCCTTGCTTTAATATTTGTGATAATAATCTCGTCCATAGTATTATCTCTAAGCAAGAGGTTAAAAAATTTTCCTTGCAAGATTGTAAAGTGGCTGATAGAAAACTAATTTTGAGATACTTATATATAATCTATGTTCATGATCAGGTCATGGAGCAGATTACTGTTAATACAAGAAAAGAGTTCGATTTGATTGATATAACAAGAGAGGTAGAAGAGATTGTAAAAGGAAATGGAGCCGTCGTGATATTTACGCCGCACACCACGTGTTCTTTATTAATTAATGAAAATGAAAGAGGCTTGAGAGAAGACATTCTGAATTTTTACTCGAGATTAGCTCCCAAAGGAAGTTACGAGCATAACAGAGTAGACAACAACGCACATTCTCATCTCAGATCTCTTTTTAATACGAGCGTAACGATCCCTATAGCTAACGGGAGACTCGCTTTGGGAACATGGCAGAGTATATTTCTGATGGAAAGTGATGGACCACGAGTTAGAAAAGTTTATATTGTAATAATGAATATAGAGTAAAAGTATCAGAAAAGATATATAAATATAAAAAAGGAGATATTGTTAGGTGATTTTATGGAAGAAGAAGGTGAAAAAAAGAAAAAGTTCTGGGGCCTGAAGAAGACGATAGGTATAGCTTTGCTCATTCTTCTGCTTTTGTTTATCTTTATAGGAATTGGTGTATGGAGCGGATTGAAGGACATTGCAGACGATGAGAAGATACTTATGGTTGTAGAAGAGGGAAATGTAGCGAAGGCCGCATCTATCTATGACACTGAATCTGGAGAAGGAAAAGCTGTTAATGTAGAGGTACTTCCAGCATTAAGCGATATAAAAACGTTTTATGATGCAGTAGTAACCGAGTACGGAAGTATTGATAGGATGATAATAGCCGATACTGAAGCTATATACACTCTCAGTATGGATCCTTCTATCGAGTTCAGAGGGACCAATGTGGATAGAAATACGCTAGTTGATTGGGTGATAGGAAAGAGTTATCCGCCGCAGAGTTTACAGGGAGATCAGGTACCATGGGATTTCAGAGCGGATCTTCTCAATGAATGGTTTGATTACTACTATGACAGACTCGATCAGGGGAAATACAGAAAATTCATAATCGATACAGGAATGGATCTCTACAGAGATGGCCACATAAAAATATACGAGTCGAACATAGCGTTAACAGTACTAAAGTATATCCCCATTGAAAAAATAATACCCTAAATTTCTTTTTTTTTATGGGCTCGTAGCTCAGTGGGAGAGCGCTGCCTTCGCAAGGCAGAAGCCGCGGGTTCAAATCCCGCCGAGTCCACTCATTTCATTCGTGTCCTCG
>JAGLWR010000220.1 GCA_023133315.1 Methanomicrobia archaeon
TACCTTCTTTTTCTTTTCCCATGGCGACGCCTCGAATCTGATTTTTCCCCCTCCCTTTGGATAGAAACCGTGTCTTAAAATTCCCATTTTTGTATTGATTCCTATCTTTTCGAGAAAATAGAGGAATATTTCTGAATAGTACTCAATTGAAGGAGACCATCGCACATTTGTACCTCCTGTAATCTTTAAAACTATTTTCTCATCTGAAAAAACGCTTATAGGAATTAAAGTTTGTAGAAGTAATGTTATTGATCCTGCAGTACCTATGTCTATTTTATAGTTCCCTGATTTTATCGTGTCTGGTCTGAAAACGACTTCTTTTGATCCAATTTCTACTCCCTCTATTAAAGCATCGCATATTTTTCCAGCAGCAAGTATACCTGTTAAATGTTGTCTCTTGAGACCTGGAGGATCCCTGTTTGCCCTGATGTTGATTATTCTAGTTTCCTTTCCTGTAATGCCTGCGAGAGCTACAGCAGTCCTTAAAATCTGCCCTCCTCCTTCACAGTAGCTTCCATCTATCTCTATCAATAAAACCACCTTTTAATATTGCATAACATAAAACTGTAGATAATATCGTGAAGATTAATCGTTCTACGGGGTATATGAAAATAACTTTTTCGAAAACTTCTGGAGGGGGAGAGTACATATTGAGGAAAAAGATACTTCCTGTCAAATGAGTTGTCAGCGTGGCGCAGAAGGAAATGATGAAAAGAGAAACAACAATATATTTCGATTTTAAAAGTTCGGGAAGTTTTTTACCTGTAAAAATAATTAAAAATAAAGCCATGCAGTGCAGAAAAGGATAGTACCATACTATTCTTCCTGTGTCAAAAAAATACCAGATAACGATCAGTGCTCCCAGAAGAACAGCCCCCCCTTTCCATTTTTTATACGCCAGAAAACCAGCCTGCAGACTGCCGACTGCCGGTACAATGAAGTAAGCGGGTCCGAAAGGTAAGGAAGGATTTATTAAAGAAAGAACAAAAGCTCCTATCCCCGTGGCTAAGAAACCGTAGTACGGGTTTAAAAAGATGCCGTTAAACGGTTTTAACACCTCGCTAAAACTCATCGTTGCTGAAGATCCAACTAGGGGAAATGCAGGTATCATGCCTATGACTGTGTATAACGCTGCAAAAATTCCGACGTACGCTATTTTCTGGCTGTTCATAAACAGGGAAGAATGATAGTTATATAAAAAGCTTTCTGACAGTACCCGTTTGGGTGTAAGTATGGGATGTGCGAAGATAATCTTTTTATTTTTAGACACAAATTGTCTCTATGCAAAAAGAGGTAGTTCTCATAAGTTTTCTTTTTATCCTTTTATTCAGTGTGGGTGAGATTAACGATGACAGAAATCCGGTAAATTTCATTGTCACCATAGACTGGGAAAAAGAAAAACCAGAAATTGGAAGCAGCGATATCTATGAAAGCATAGAAGAAACAACGATAATACTTCTTGATATCTTTAAAGAACACAAGATCAGAGCAACTTTTCTGGTAGAATACGATTCTATGGCAAACATGTTCCAGTT
>JAGLWR010000221.1 GCA_023133315.1 Methanomicrobia archaeon
CTTTTTATGTATGTTTTCAAGACACTGGCATTTTTAGAATCTGTCTGCAGGGCAGCAGAGAGAACCTCTTTGTAATACAGGAAATCTATATCTCTCTCCATTTCGGCCAGCGGTTTGTTAAACGATAATTTTGAGTAAACAGTGCCTTCGAACTTTGAACTGTACTCTGAAAGAGGTGTCTGCTGAAGCTTCGTGATCATCTCTTTTGTAAAAAAGCCGTATGGTTCTGTTTTAATACCTCTGAGAATATTTTTTAAGATCTCTTTTTCATATTTAAGATCAAATTTTCTAAAAAATATCTCCACACTGTCCGGCGAAGACTCAGCGGTAATTTTAAAATCTTTTTTGAAATCTCTATCAAATTTTACTATAAAACTTTCAAGTTCATAAAGATCCATCTCCATAATCTTGGAAGGTTCGTTTATTCTGCTTCTTAATCCGGATATTTTGGCATTAAAGAATCCAAACGCTGAGATATCAAGGACTTCTTTAAAAATGCCCATAAATAAAATAATGGCAAGAGGAATTACAACTGCCAGCACCACAACAAATACAGTTAGATCCATTTTTATTCACTCTCAAAAAGTATTTTGGCTATTCCGATTCTCGTATCTTTTTCTTTTCTTTTTATGATCTTTTCGATCCTGCTATCCACCGTTAGAGTCTGATCTTTTTTCCTTATAATCACTCCTGGCTCTTTTATACCCTCCTTCGCAAGAGTATACTCTTTCACTAAATCTCTGTCTCCTTCTCTAACGAGTATCTCATAATCCTCAATCTGGGCTTCATCTACTAATTTTCTGAGAAGCCTCTGATAAATCTTTTTATCTTTTACGATCTTTTTACTTATCTCGGATATGACTTCCATTATAAGCTGATCTTTTTTGTTTAAGATTTTTCTTTTGGTTTCTACATTTGTTGATGAAATTATCCTCTGCTTTTCCAATTCAGCTTCTTTTTTGCCCCTGTTTATTATTTTATCTCTTTCTAATCTCGCCTTTTTTTCCGCTTTTTCAATTAATTCTTCTTTTTTAATCTTTATTCTTTCATTTATCTCTGCAATTTCTTTTTCTGCATCTTTTTCTATTTTACTAATTATCTTCTCCAGACTCATTTTCTCACCCGAACAAGTTCAATCCGTATAAGATCAGTATCGCAACCAGAAGTCCAAAAATGGCAAATGTTTCTGACATTACAGAGAATATCATTCCTTTACTGAAGGCTTCACTATTTTTGCCTGTGGCTGTGATACTACCACCAGCTGTAATCCCCTGACCTATGGCAGACAGTCCTGCTATTCCGGCAGCAAAACCTGCCCCTACAATGGCTATGCCGGTGGTATATTCTAAATTGAGATTTCCCGAAAGTAATCCTGTGAAATAGAGAATCAAGATAGCTATTAACAATCCGTATATTGCCTGCGTCTCTGGTAATACGGAGAAGACCATTCCCTTGCCAAACATCTCGTCTTTCTCTGTGACTGACGATATACCAGAACCTGCAGCGATTCCCTGACCTATCGCAGAGAGTC
>JAGLWR010000222.1 GCA_023133315.1 Methanomicrobia archaeon
TCACACAGATATCGGAAAAAACTTTATCTACGCTGTCAATGCGAGAACAAAAATGAGGATAGCTGAAGATTATGAGCTTCAGAATGGAGATATCGTAAAGATCTTTTCAGCGGCTAGGTGATCCATTCGTCAAGGCCGTGAGTGGTTAGGGCTAAACTGCCGTAACGGCCTCCGCCTCCGGGTGTTATGCTGATTCTTCCTTCTCTATAACTCAAAATCAACTCAGCGACACCCTTATCGATCTCTTTAAGATCGTTATACTCTGCGTTTACCAAAACATTTATCTCATTCTTGAACTTTAACAAAAATTTTTCATATAATTCAGTATTTTTCTTGGTAAAAACTTTGCATCCCCTTTTCAGTGCTATTATCTCTGCTAAGGGTGCTATTCGCATGTATGGAGGTCTATGATCTGGGTGAGCATTTTCCTGATCTTTTAATTCCATAATCCTGTCATATACTCCTTTCTTTATTCTCCCTCCACAGGTACATCTCCATTTTCTCTTTACCGCTTCTTCTAAAGAATATATCTTAAAACATGTTATACATGCTGTTTTGTGGTATTTTCCGAGTTTCGGATCAAAACCAACATTCATCACAAATTTTCTCCCATTTTCTCTTTTGATTGCCTTTATTATCTCTGGGTACGTTTTTTCTTCCACACTTAACATATTAAACTCTCTTCCGAGCCTGTGAGGCCACGGCGAATGAGCATCGCTGTTACTCATAAACGTTAACTCCTTTAGTTCCGATATGTAATCAGCTAAACCTGTATCTGCAGAGAGTCCGAGTTCCAGGAAATCTATTTTATCAACGTACTCTCTGTAGCAATTTTTTAACGAATCGTGCTCCGCATATATGGAAGTCCACGGCGTAAAAGCATGTGCAGGCCCGATAATACCTTCTGCGGATTTCACCCTTTCTACGATCTCGCTTCCTTCAAGATTCAGACGACATCTCCCATCGCTATCGATATTTCTGGAATATTTTTTAAACTCTTCATACAGTTCTGCTGTCTTGGAGAATGAAGGAAGAATAATCAGATGATGAACCCTTCTCTTGTCTTCCACTTCTACAGTAATGATAAATCGCACTCCTCCCGCCTCAAAAGTGCCTTCCTCTAGTTCTCTCAACATTTTTTTCAAATGAGAAATCCATAAAGGATGAAAAACATCTGATGTGCCCACAATATCCAGGCCTTTCAGTTTTGCCTCTTTGGAAATTACAGGAATTTCCATTTTGCTTGAGGTTGCACCGGAATATTTTGAGTGTAAATGAAAATCCACTGTAATATTCATCTTATATACTCCATGTCTCTTCTTCTTTCTTTGGTCGTCTCTTCTTCTACTGCTTCCTCCTGAAGCTTTTGGAGTTTTTTTATCAGTTCTTCATTTTCTTTTATCTTTCTTTCCAGACCTTCTAAATCTATATTGCTACCTAGAATTTTATTCAGACAATGAAGCACAGATTTGGCGGCTTTTGGATCGATTACGAGACCTGAAGACTCACCGAGAAGACATACCC
>JAGLWR010000023.1 GCA_023133315.1 Methanomicrobia archaeon
GAGATTTGCTGCTGGAATGAGAGTCGAAACAGACATAGACCTTTTCCTATAGGCGAGAACATTAAGATAAATAGTCTTGTCATCTATTTTATCCACACATACATCATACTCTTCTATAATTATCCAGTCCCCTTCTTTATAGGGACCCTTATACTCTCTTTTTGCAGGATCAGCATCATTGGCATCATTTTTGTCATAGTAAAGCCAGTATCTTCCTTTTTCGTATGTAACTTTGAAATGATAAACCTCACCCATAACGGAAACGTAATCTATCATCATACTGCCATCTAGATTCATAACTATATTCTCGTTTACAAGACCAACGGAAACTGAGTTACCGTCCGGGGTAATCTCTGAAATCAAGAACTCTAATTCATACTGTATATTTGCAATGGAAGAATCGTATATCCTGAAAAAATCCCTTGATTTCAAGGATACTGTGGGGTTAGCTGGTAGATCTTCATTATAATCAAAGGACGTATCGTTGTCGAAATTAATGTAAAATGCATCGTAATCAAATGCATTATATGTTTCATCCTGCGTGGAGTCTACGACTAGAATTGTGACTGGCCTATCACTTATATCTGGAAGATCGAAGATATAGCCTTCTTCGCTATAATGCCAGATATCGTCGTTATAATTTGTAAGCCCCGTAACAATGTATCCATTCGTAAGACCCGAGGGTATGGGTGCTGCCTGTTCATTGGTCGAAATTACATAGAGATTCTCTATCTTGTAAATATCAAGTTTGTATGTATAGTCTCGAGGTATAATATCTTCTAATCTTTCTGATAAGGAATATTGATCCTTTGTTCTTATATATAGGGCGAGCTCTTTCTCCTCATTTCCTTCGTACATCACTATATTATTCTCCAAGACAGCTAAGACATCATTTCCAATTTGTTTTATTCTTACTATTTCTCCAGGGGTTGGTGGCTCTACAGTCCCGGCCTGTTCACTAGCTATAAATGTTGCAGCTATGACCATAATTGCTGAGGCTAAAAAAGCCTCCAATACTCTCACAAATCCTTTTTTATTCATAAGATCACCATATCATAAATACCAGCCTTTTAATTTCAGAACTTCCTTCTGAGACAACTAAAACCAGTCTCGAAATAACAACAACTGGCTTATTGAGTAGATAGATTCTACCCTCTTGTTCTATTGTGTACGGCAGTTCCTCTCCAAGTTCCATGTCAACCGATCCCTGCTCCAATAACTCTACCTCATCTGAGTATATACTAATAATTGTATACTTAAATCCTTCTACAGCAAAGCTTTCTCCTTCTTTTAAGTTTCCAAAGTTCCTGTATTTTTCGTCTATAAACATATCATCCTGATCGTAATCTATATACAAACGATCGTAGTTTACATTACCATCATTGGTAGAATCGGCTAGAAGAATAGTATACTTTTTATCTCCTATGACAAAGTCCTCGATGTTGTATTTGTACTCTATTATTCCATCATCGTCTAAATCAGCATAATTTTCTACTTTCTTGCACACCAATTCATCAGGATCGCATGGTGGAGCACCTGGTAAGGAAGGGTCTATTACATAGGGCGAGTTTGTGTTTCCTTTTTGAATTCCGTATGTAGACACTCTGCTGAATGTAGAAGCTACAATAATTTTGAAACTGTATTCTTCTAATCCCAGATAATCCTTAGCTTCTTCGTATTTTTCTTCTTCGTTAATTAAAAATATTGAAAGTTTATCAAATGAAAGAACATGATCCTCTCTAGCAAGTCCTACTTCAGGATCAGATATTATCCTCTCTATGCTGTTATAAGCTATAAGTTGCATATCTGCCGCTTCTTCTCTCTCTAAGAGGGGAGTAACTAAATTTGCCAAAGAGTAGACAGTGAATATAAAAGCTGCTGTAAACAGTACCATTGCAACCATATTCTCAATGATAGAAACTCCTCTTCTATTTACCATTTACTCCCCCCTTATATATACTCCATACTCTGTTATAACTATGTATATCCTCTCAGATACTGAAGTATTAACTTGTCCTGCTATAAAAACCCCCTGTGTATCCACGATCGCGTATACAGAGGCATCATCGAGTGCAACAACTTTTATCTTATTTCCTTCTCCAATGATTCTATAGTAGTTATTTCCAATCACCCGATTTAGATCCAATAGGATTTTTGGTCCTAAAGACTCTTTTATGGATGTTACCTGAGATGTTGTATAGACAAGCATATTTCTGAATAGTTTTATATTTTCCATATTTAACAGTTCAAGTTTAGTACCTCCTGGAGGATTTGTAGATTCCGGATCTGGAATGATATCGTTCAAAATATAGGTATGGATGGCTTTTCTTTCTCTCACATACAGCATCAGTTCAAAGAGATTGTCTATGTATATGTCTTCTTCATCTATAAAAAAGTAAGGATATGCTTCTTCCTCAGTTTCTTTTCCTCCAGTTGGATATCCCCCTCTCGGCAATGGAAGTTTATATCCCTTTTCGTCATAGTCTACAAACGGAGGTAAGAATAATCCATTATCATCCTGGTCTACTTCTATGTATTTATTATCAGCACTTAGAGAGATCCAGAATATATTCTTGCCGCCAAGATCTACCCCAATTATAGTTTTATAGATCAATTTGACAGAGTCTGTCATTATGTCTTCTATCTGTTGACCGTAAAAACTTCCTATCTTCTCTGCCGAACTTTCTACTGAGGAATCCAGCACGTATCTATTTGCTGACAGAGAAAATATGTTATCGTCAGAAGGAATGCAGGTAGTAACTACCTTTGAAGAGAAGGAGTCACTGGAATTAGAAGAAGTTGCCGTGACTGTGGCAGTTGAAGAATTGCCTACCGAACTCGATGGAGGAGTAATTTTTAGTATGAAATCGTAAGAAGAATTCGGTGGAACTTCCACGTCCAGCTTTCCATCAGTGTCGGAATCCGTTAGAGCTGTCCCATTTACCTCCAGGAGTTCATAAGGCCATGAACTAACAACATCGAGATCGACTACATCAGGATTCATATCATGCCAGTTATAAACTGTCAATGTATACTCTTGGGGCGTCGTATCTGAAGGAGGGATATAGCTATAGAGTGTATCAGGCCTCATTTCTATGTTTTTTATAACAGTTGTTTTCAAAACAGATTTACCGACAAGATTCACACCGTCCTTCACCTCCAGAATGGTTTTGTCCACATCCCCGCCGTTAACTGAAGCAGCATCAGGCACTGTTAATTTCAGGATACCGTCGAAGTAATAAGTTTTCGTTGGGTTATATGCGTCCTCCATCGGATCTAAGAATCCTGTACTACTCACCGTCTCTCCGGTGTCCGCATCGAGTATTTCAACAGTCCATAACAATGATGAAGATGCGGAAAGGGAAAAAAATTTTTCGGTGTCTCCATAATTCGCCACGGTAAAAGGATACTCGATAGTTGCATCTGGACGTGCTTCTTTGGACTGATATGCTTCAATTAAGTATCCGCCCATACTTTCTAACGGCTCGCCGATGTAAAAAAGACCGTGATGAGCTATTTCTGGGACTACGTTCTCATCATAATCTATTCTCTTTATGTAGTTGTGCTTTTTTGCTTTTGCGTCCAAACTTGGTGAGGAAGAGGGATTAAAGGATATTATTCCAGCCTGTTCTAAATTATCGTCTCCGGGCTCTGAGTTGAGTGGCTCACCGGGATCAACGTTAAAAGTCCAAAACGTATCGAATCCCAACATAATATCGGGATCGCAAAATATCAGATTATCCCATTCGAGAGGAATCTCGTCTCCGTCTGCAGCATAGGTATCAATATTGTAAAAAATTGTCCCGGTAACGTTGTTCGGATCAACGTATCCACCCACACCGATCGTACATTTAGTTCTGTCTTTTGTTCCGATTTCTGAAGGTCCACTCAATAATCCACCATTTATTCCTCCCGTTGAAAAGACGCTGCCACCATCTCTGTACAGCTGCTTTATATGACCCCATGCTATTCCTCCCGTGGGTTCTCCCGCAACTATCACGACACAGAAATTATCAATATCGATATTGGCAAGTACTGGTCTTTCTTTTAAGACGTACGGAACGTATGCACCTCCTATATCTTCTCTGACATAGTTCATGACACCATCATGATCAGGATCCACTAAATCTCTGAACTGATATCTGAATTCTCCTGTGATCAGAGCGGGTTTTATAAACATTGTTGGATTCTCTCCAACTTCTATAGTTACCACAGTTCTTGAATCGAGGAGTAATGTAGTTGCCACGACTCTTCCGGAGCCCCATCGTTGCGATACCATAACAGGATAGTTCCCTGTATTTCCTTCACTTTTACCCTCGACCTCGTCTTCCCTTATTAAAATTTTTAGTGTTTCATACTCTGTCTCTGGAACCTCTATATAACCTGCTGCCGTGGGATAATATCCAGAGATAGCTTTCGAATCTATTCCTTCAGATATTATGTCCCCCTCCGAAAGTTCCAGCAAATTATAATCCACTCCGTCTTTTTCACCGTAGTTGAATATTATCTTTGTTGGAATAAAGTTATAAACATTTTTTCTCAAGCTAGAATCACTGGGAGTAGGGGTAGATTCATGGGGTTTTGTTGAATTTACATACTTTTGCGATAGAACTATCAATCCGCCTCCTTTATTTACATAATCGTGTATTAAGCTCACTTTATCCGGATCAGAATCCAAATTAGCTATAAGACCCTCCAGACTTGAAGGAACTATTAGGCATGTATAAAGATCCAGCAGCTGGGGATCAATTCTATACTGGATCGGATAATACTTTACACCCATCTCAGCTAATACTTCAAATATATCTGGAATTTTTACAGATCCTTCAAAGTCATGATTTCTATTTGTCATGTTTCCTTTTATTCCTATCACAGCTGTTCTTCTACTGATCTGTAAATACACTATTTCTCTCGCCTCTCCTCCAACAAGAGCTTTTTCAAAGTCTAAAAACTCAAACTCGCCGAGCATATAAACATTCAAAGGGTTTATATAGTCTGAGGGAATGTTTTCGGATAGATCCACATTCGGCTCATCACCAACGAGACCTATATAGAACTTTTGAGATATGTAGACATTAACAGAATAGTCTACACCTCCGAGAATCTCTGTAACTTTTATTGTTGTGTTATCTATTTTTTCTATCCTGAAGATATCATTCTCACCTATTCCATTTTCGTTTAACGGAATTGTCATTTTTAATGACTGTTTCTCCCTTTTTATCCAGGCTGATTCTGAGTGAACACTGGATGATACAACATAATTGCCTATTTCTGTAAACGTTTTTTTTCTTAAAGTATCGGACTTTTCTGTGCTGAATAGATCAATCTGCGTCGTAAAAAATATCATTGCTGCTACTAGGATCCCTATTAGAAGCAAAGCTTCAATGACACCAATCTGTGATTTTCTATTTAACATGAGATCACTCTATTAAATTTTCATGACCTATCGCCCACAGTATTATATTTAACTCAAGCCTGTGTCCATAACTTCTCCATTTCTCTTCTCCGAAGTCCAATACACCATTACTATTCGTATCTTCTCCATCATCCAAGATCCCGTTTTCATTTACATCTTCGCCATAGTCTAAAATTCCATTTACAATAAGAGTATCCCAAAAGAGATACGTATGCGTATCGCCAATTTTCATTTCGTTATCTTCAATGTTTCCGTTCGAACTGTAATCGCAGGCATTATTGCCGTACCTGTCAAGATCGTAAGTTGTTATGAGAAGTGACGCTATTAAATTCCCATCTATGTCTCTTCTTTCCTTTATGAGCATACTCGGACCGGAGTCTATTATTTTGTATTCTCCAGTTCGAGTATCAAGAATCTCATACTCTCTGTCTAAGGTATACTCGTTATCCAGCTCCCATCCATTCCAGTCTGGAACATGCTCTATCTCTATAGGTTTGCTGAAAGCTTTTCTGTACATCGCCGCATCCCTGGCGTCCCATCCTGTTCCTGTAATGCTCAGGTATCCATGGGTGGAGAAAGTCAAACTTATGGGCAATCCCGTGAAGATACTGTGAGTTGCAAAAGCTCCAGATATCTCTGCATTTGTTCCGCCATCCTCAGAGATAGCTATAGAGTAGTCTTTATATTTATTTGTGATCCTCCCCACCGAAGGCCCAGAAGACCAAGCTAAGTATATACTCGGCATGGAGTACGTTCCGTAAGACCCTTTGAAATCATATGCTATTGGAGGGTATATCACCTTCCTCTTTGTCCAGTGGCCTGTACTTGGACCTGTATAATCACATGTTATAATACCGTAGTATATGGACTGCTGGGACTCCCAGTAGTACCCCTGAGTGAGATCAACATCGTTTCCTACTTTGAGATTGTACCCCATCCAGTCCGGTATCCATGAGTATGTGGAGTTGTTCAAAAACTTTGTATCCACGTGGTACGCATTATCCACGTGATCCATGAGCTTGTCCGGGTAGTTTACCACTTCGTACCATTTATTATAATACGTGTAGCCAGATTGATTAAAGTTACCACCTGAATCCAAATCTAGATAGTCACCAGCACTCGGGTCTGTAACAAATCCATTGTCTTCCATATCCAGAAATCCATTGTACACTCTTGGCCTTTGATTTACAGCGCCTACTTCGGCATCATAGTCGGGATGTATGTGATCGTTTAATGGATCTTGTGCTGCCTCAAAATCATTGAATACTGCAGTAGTTGATGTCCCCCAATCTCCTGCTCCCAGGTCCTTTCTTACTATCCCTCTGAACTGAGAGTATTTCCAGTCTGGTGTCACGTCTATAGTATCGTCATCAAACTTCGATATCTGCGCAAAGCTTACCAGTGCTCTGGAAAATGTAATGCCTTCAAACTCAAAGCTTCCCGTCTGTAGAAATTCCGATATTTTACTTCTCTCATCCTGAAGGACCTTCAAGGTGTTGTTATTACCTATCGAAGTTATGTTATCGCTTTTATAAAGAACAAAATTATTATTTGTTGCTCCTGTTGCCATTATTACGAGAGAGAAATCGAATATATCTATTGCATCTTTATTTCCTCCGATCTTTGCCATTTCATTATATCTGTCATATAATTCTCCAGATGACCCCCAACGTAAATCATCAAAAAATCCTTCATCTCTCAACAGGAGTTTTAAGGGATAGATATATATATGTTCAACTACGCCAGGATAATTCACAACGTCACCTGGAGCACCTATATCATAATTTTTCAGTTCTATTGCATCAGTAGTTTGGGGATCAGCTATCTCAGTGCCGACGAAAACTAAGAAATGTTTGCAGAACGTTGTTTTATCCCAATCGAAAGCATCTTTCACATCGTAGATCAAAGAATTGTAGTACTCTGGATTTGTCATCCCTGCTCCTTCGTTTGTAGCGCCAACGATTATAGCTATGGGAGCTGTCTCCAGAATCTCTGATACAGTTCTCTTGTACATGGGGAGCTCTATTGTATTTGGAGAGTTCTCTCCAAAGTGGGTTTTTGGTAAAGGTCCGAATGCCCCCTCCCTCGGCACCTCGTATCCTCCATCAGGTACATCATAATTCCATGCACCGTCGTAATAATCAACAGGTTTATATTTAAGTTCGTTACCACTATACTTCTTCATTATGAAGTTTTTGGTCTTGACTTTTATGTAATATTTCCTTCCAATTTCAAGTTCAGCAGCAAACTCTCCCCTGGAGTTTGATTTTGTTATTACCACAACTTCTCCGCTGCTGGCATCTAAAATCGTTATAGATGTTGCAGCTATAGGCATTTCAGTATTTGGATCATACACTGGGGGACCTGTATTATTTTCAGGATCTTCATTATAAAATACTATTCCATATACTATTCTTTTTCTCACAACTCCTGTCAATGCCAATCCTCTTGTTACGGTGATCTCGTTTCCACCCGTATTTTGAATTACAATCATATGATCCCTGGGGGCTAAATACAGACTGGGTATCCCGCCTTCTACTTTTAAGTCAATATTTCTGCCGATATCGAGGATGATCTGTATTCCGCCATCGGTTTTCTTGCTTTTAAGTCCCAGCTCTTCCTGTGGGACTCTCTGAAGTCTGGTATCCATACTAAAAGTTAGCATATCTTGTTCCGCATCGATAACGACATTACCCTTCTCGAAACTAAACTCTATTATTCTCTGAGAACCTGTGCCTTCATGGAGTACCTCTTCAAAATTTCTATTAAACTCTTGAAATATCTTTTGCATCGTCCTTATTCTTGAAGCATCCTTAGACTCCTCTATCTTTGGTAACGCCCAGTTATATGCTGCGAAGACAGCAGCTACGCTAATTGCCAGTATTAACAATATCGTGATTACTTCGGCCTGTGCCTTTTTGTTCATCATTTTAATATAGTGCTCTTCAAACTTTTAAATCTTTCTATAACTTCAAAATTTTAAATCTTTCTGCAATATGCTTTATTACAATCAAATAATAAAAACTTTGTTTAACAGTGGTTCTTAGATGGATCGTATTACTAACTAATGAGTTAATAATAACTTTTTCTTGGTATCTATTATATATTCCCACAGTATTCACAAAAATTAGGACATCTGTCACTCAATTTTGCGTCAGAGTCCTAATATAAAGATAGCCGCTACATATCCGATTATGATAAGGATAACACTGTGTTTTATACCCGCAAATACAGATCCTGCCGAGAATTTGCCGGCAACCAAACCTCCTAAAGCTGCCTGGATAAGTAGCATCGCAAGAAAGAGAGAATCATACGTTTCCAGGGGAATTCCTTCTCCTTCCATCGTGGGAAGGGTTATATCCTGGAAAACGTCTATGAACTGAGTTTTTATCAGGTAGATTACACCGATGAAAATGAAGTATGACATATAGATTATACCCAGGTACTGCTGCATCTGTGATGCCTGTTCCTTGGCCAATGATTGTCTCTCTCGTGCAGAATCTGAAGCAGCTTCAAGGATCTTTACGATGTCTCCTCCCGCATGATGAGCCACTATTATGAGGGATACCGTTGATTGCACCCTGCTGCTTTTTGATCGTTCAGCAAACTGGGTAAGTATATCCGTAAATGAAATCCCCCAGGAGATCTGTGCAGCCATTTTTTCTATCTCAGGACTTAATCTTCCGTAATCATCGCTTCGCGACATGTAGATCGCCTGTGGAAGCGTCATTCCCGCTCTTTGCGCTTCTGCCAACGACCTCAAAAAATCTGGAAATTGATCTTCCAGCTCCGATATCCACCCCTGTTCTCTAAATTTGTAGAATAAATATGGCCCAAAAGCTAAAAAAAAGGCTCCAAGCAAAAAGCCTGTGAAAAAAGGTGAGGTTCTATAGTAAATAAAACCTGCGATACCTATTATAAGACCAAGAATGGCGCTAGTTATAAAGATCGGGTAATTTGTCTTTTTTTTCATCATCACACCTTCGGCTGTACTTGATCTATCATTATAAGGATTACGGCATATCCTACGGGCAATCCGATATAGATGACTACTTGCTGGACCATCAACAATGTTGCAACATCGGTGCCCATGAGGCCCATTATACTTGTCATTATAATGATAAAAACTGGAGCCAGAATAAGTGCAGTTACATAGATCTCGGCCACCATTCCAAGACTGTCTATTGAAGCTTCTATCTTTCTTCTTTCTCGTTCCCTGAGTTTTGTACCTTCTATATAGAGATACTCTCTCAGATCACCACCAGTTCTTATCGTAGCGATCATCTTCCAGAACATTTCACTCAAGCTCGGAGAAGGGGATCGTAATGCAGCCCTCTGAAGAGCAGATACCAGATCGAGACCGAAGAGTTCAATATCGTTTAAGAGCTTTTCTGCCTCTCTCGAGATCTCTCCGTGTCTTCTGTACTCCACAAGAGACCAGAAAATGACTGCAGGAGGAACACCCGTGCTCGCTATCGTGGCCATTGTATCGACAGCAGCAGGCAGCCCATTTTCTATCTTTCTCTTTCTTTCAGACGTCTTGAACGAGGGATAAAGCCAGAATCCAAAAAATGTTCCGAACATGGCCAAAAGAGAAGTAATTACAGTGAGCATGACATAAGAAACATTCTGAAATATAGAGAATGTTGAGATGACAGGGTACAAAAATACAAAACAACAAAAATAAACAACAAAAACTATGATAGAACTTAAGATCGTTGCAGAGACATACGCTCCTATATTTATGGTAAGATCAGCTTTTCGTAAATAAGGGGATAAGTCCTCAAAATACTTTAATATGGGCTGAACAAAGTTATGCAGAAGTCTATGTGCAAACTTTCCATAACTCGTAAGTGTCCCTTTCTTCCGAACTTGTTCTACCATACGCTCACTTTATCTTTCTTAAAACTTTATCTGGATTTCTTGCATATGTCTGTATTACCCTCCCCACATCCTTATAATGAATTATATTGTTTGCTGCCAGCCACGTAAGAACTTTGCTTCTTCTGTTTATCTCTTCCCACACATCTTCCTGTTCCATTCCTCGTGAAAGGGCTATTCTCTTCACTATGTTCGATTCTTCTGCCGCAAACCTAAATGTGTCATCTGAAGGATTCCACTGGAAAACTTTCTGATATATTGGCTCTGCTCTTTTTAGATCCACTCCCGTGATCTCGATAACTTCTTTTGTCCTTCTAATACTTCTTCCTTCTTTTTTCGCATGTGAAAGCTGAACTACTATGTTCAATGATTGGAGCAAAGCAGGAGATAAACTTATGGGTCTTGTAGTAAGTCTGTTTATCAGAGCCTCCATGGAATCTGCATGTATAGTGCCCATTCCCGGGTGCCCAGTGGCCATACCCGTGAACATGACGTTGGCTTCCTCACCTCTGATCTCACCGACTACAAGATAATCAGGTCTCTGTCTCAATGCTGCCCTTAAAAGATCGAACATTACTACCTCCCCCTGTCTTTTCCCCGTGATATCCACACCTCCAAAACCTGATCTCGTTACCGAAGGTATCCAGTGTTCGTGGGGCAAGTTAAGCTCCTGGGTGTCTTCTATCGTGACTATCTTTGCTGTTGACGGCAAAAATAGAGAAAGTGCATTTAACATTGAGGTTTTTCCCGTAGCAGTACCGCCGGAGACAAGAGTGGAAGCCGTATATGAATGTTCAAGAGCGACCCATATGTAAGCAAAGATTCTTGGAGGGCATGATTTGTAGTTTATGAGCATTGTCGGAGTCATCGGTTCTGTCTTGAATTTTCTTATCGAAAAAGTTGGCCCGTGCTGGGTTACCTCTCTAGCGAATGTAGCCTGAACTCTGCTCCCGTCCGGAAGTCTTCCATCGAGCAAAGGATCGGAAACAGAGATGTGCCTATTTGATCTTCCAGCCATTTTGATAACTATGCTGTTCAACTCATCATCGGAGTTAAAGGAGATATTTGTAGGCAGGCTCCCATATTTATTGTGCACGACATAAATAGGGATCCTTGTCCCGTCGCAGCTTATATCCTCTATATGAATATCATGGAATAAAGGTTCAATTTTTCCAAACCCTATGTAGTCTCTTATTATATAATACATTACATTATCAAAATTCTTCTTCGTGAGTTTTATTCCCAGTTCTCTGCAGACTTCTTCAACTTTGGTTTGTATATACCCCACAAGTTCATCGCTTTCTCCAAGTTTCTGGAAGTCTACCTCTAACTCCTGTCCGAGTATATCTTCTATCCTCACCAACGAAGTCTCTTCAAAATTGCCCAATCTGGGTTCAATCACGTCATACATGAGTACTTCTTTGGCATTGTCCCAGTGAATATGAGCAAACGTTATATTTTTTTGGAGAGGATATCTCTCATCATGACCAGAATAATCCAGTGCTTTCCACTCATCAGGAATAGCCAGGATATTTTCGTCTTTTCTTAAAATTCTTCTTTCCTCTTCCACTGTAGGAACAACAGCGCCCTGAAACGTTACGGGCCCCTCGATAACAAATGTAGCATCTTTTGCACTTATTGCTTTTGAAGGAGAACTTTTAGAAGTCCCAGGAGAAGGCTCTGCAGGTCCTATTTCTATTTTACTTACTGTCGTTCCCCCTGGTAGGGGTCCATATTTTTCAGTGTATTTTTTTATCTTTTCGTACTCTTTTTTTTCTTTAAATTTATCATAACTAGATTTTTTTTCTGAAGTTATCTTTTTACCTTTCAATTTTCTCAGTACACTTTTGGCTCTTATTGCCATAATTACACCTTCTATAGAAATATACAATCTTTCAATTTAAATAGTTTTTGTATCATACTCTCAAAACTAAAGTAAAAATATCCTCAATAAGGTTTTTGCTTACTATTTCTGAGTTTTTTGGAACTTCAAAAGAAGTGTAATACAATTTGTTCACAGCGTAACCTCTGACTTCTATGGAATTCTCGTATGTATTTACTTTAATATCTTTCTCCGCCATACCCGGCATTCTCACTTTTATTGTTATTCTATTTCTGTTTCTTTTCAAAACAGACTCC
>JAGLWR010000024.1 GCA_023133315.1 Methanomicrobia archaeon
GTATGGACAAGTAATGTCCATTGGATTCCTTTTTTTGCTCTCCGGTGCAACTATCTTCACCGCTATGAGGGGGGTGGGAGATGCACGCACTCCAATGAAAATAATGATATTTTCGAATATCATCAATATCGTTCTCGATCCGATATTCATATTCTATTTCGGGATGGGCGTCCAGGGAGCAGCATTCGCCTCAGTTCTTGCGCAGATGATAGGTTTCGGTATCGGCATATGGCTGCTTACAACTAAACGGCATGTGGTAGAGATCACTACGAAAATAGAGTTCGATTTTCGCACTATGAAAAATATATTATTTATCGGGATTCCTTCGGGAATCGAACATTTAATACGAAATATATCCAACATGATAGGCATAAGGATTATAGCAGGATTCGGCATGACCGCCATTGCAGGGGTTCAGATATGTTTTCGACTGATGGGACTTGGGTGGATGCCAATATTCGGATTAGTACTGGCATGCGGTACATTGGTAGGGCATAATTTAGGAGCGAAAAAGCCGAAACGGGCAGAAAAGACGGCATTAAAAGCGGGATACATGGGTGCCGGAATAATGGCATTCGTAGGAATAATCTTTTTTATTTTTTCGCCCCATCTCGTATCTTTTTTCAACAGCACGGAAGAAGTGGTGCAGGCTGGAGTTTCCCTTTTTAGAATGGTCTCACCCTTTCTCGTATTTATGGGATTTTACATCCCTCTGAGCGGTGTGTTCTTCGGCTCAGGGGACACGAAGCCGCCCATGATCATTACCTTCATCACAAACCTATGCTTCCAGATACCCATAATGATATTTCTTTCACAGATTTTCGGAGTAAAAGGGGCTTTCCTGGCGTTTGGATTGGCCATGCTAGTAGGATCATGTCTCATGTTTGTTTGGTTCTCCAGAGGAAAGTGGAAAGAAAAAAAAGTGGAGTGAGTGGCGCTTCTGGATCTTAGCGTTTGGATAGAGGCACCTAAAAACGCAAAAATAGGAGAAAAGACACAGATAGACGCACTTGATGGAAGTGTAATACAAGAATAGATATTAATATAAAAATTAAAAATATTTTAAAAAATTAAAAAACAAAAAAAGAAAATTCAATATTTTTTTGATTTTCTTTTCATTTCCATTTCTGTTATATATTCTATTTCTAATCCGAACATGATTATCACCTCATTTACTGTAATATTTTACCTTTCTTTTCAGTTCTTCTATTTTTGTACTTCCCGTGATTTCTGTTTCCGTACCGAACATAGTTCTCACCTACTTATTTTACGCAGCATCCTTTATAAAGTTTACGGTCATGTATTTCAATATTATATTTCTATTTTTGAATTCTATTATTTTAGTTTTAAAGTTCATCCGAACTTGTGCAGTGTACATATTCCTACATCCAATGAAGGAACAAAGTAAGGTAAGGTACGTTACCCTTTATAAAGTTTACGGTCAGTTTCTTCAGAAACCTTTATAAATCAGGACAAGTGTACTAAGAATGGTGAGGAAATGAAAGTACTGATAGCTACTTTAGGTATAGGAAAAGGGACATGGGGGAATATAGGTCGCCTGATGCAGGAAGAATGGGATAAGATAGTTTTAGTAAGCAACGAGTGGACTAAAGAGAAATTTTCGCATGAAAAAGATGCGGATTGGGTGCTGGTGAACACAAGAGATGGTATGGAGAGCATAACAGAAGAAATAAAGAAAAGTTTAGAGGATATGGAAAATATTCACATAAACTTGATTTCCGGCAGCGGAAAAGAACACATGGCGCTGCTGATGGCTTTGAAAGATAAAGGATTGGAATACAAATTCTGTACTCTCACAAAAGATGGGACGAAAATAAGTTAACTCGTATCTGCTACATAACATCCTCTGATTTAAATATGATCCTTGTAAATTTCGGGTTTTGTCGATAGGGTATATAACGGATTACCGAAAGATTTTTATATATTGGATTAGATAATATCTTGAAACCCGATGACTCAAAAAGGAGGGTCTCAAAAAGGAGGTTGAAAAATATGGCAAAAGAAGGACCAATAGTCTTTACGAGGAGAGCTTCAGGACTTGTGAGAGAAATAGGATTGTTCACTGCAATAGCAATACCACTGACCCACACAATCGGAGGAGGTATCAATAAGTTACTGATATTGGCTTCCTACGAGAACCCTGGTGCAAATGTTCCATTGGCATACATTTTGGCTGGTATACCGATATTCTTTACAGCTGTTTCATATACAATGCTCGCTGTTTCAATGCCCAGAACCGGTGGTGACTACATCTACATCTCGAGGGGAATTAACCCGATGCTCGGGTTCCTAACGAGTTGGGGATTCTGGTTTACGGAGTTGATGTCCTTAGGTATTATTGCATACTACGACGTCGATTTCTGGGGACTCGGATTTAGAATTGCGAATATAGCTACTGGAAATGAGACGTATCTGAACTGGGCTGAACAGTTGAAAGAAGGCACTGCGTGGTGTTTTGCACTTGGAATTATTATAGTGTTAGTGTCGGCCGTCATAACGTTGTTGGGTGCTAGGATATACTCCTATATAATTAACATAGGATTAGTAGCAGGAGTTATTGGTAGTGTTGCAATGATAGTGTTCTTCATCACTAAGTCTCCAGCAGACGCACCAACGCTCTGGAACGAGACTTATGGAGGAGGCCAACCTATATACAGTCAGATTGTACAATTAGCTAAAGATACGGGCTGGACTGAGTCGACATTTGACTTCGGAGCAACGTCAACTGCAGCCATTGGAGCTGTGTGGGCGTACATCGGATTCACTGCGGCATGTTATATGGGTGGAGAAGTGAAGAACCCATCAAAGAGCTTGGTATGGTCAATCACTATAAGTTCTGTGTTGATCATAGCTTACTACGCATTCATCGGTGTCATGGTATACAGAGCGTTTGGAGACTTCATCCCACAATATACATGGTGTACAAAAGTAGCTCCTGATCAGTTAAATGCTATCTTGCCCGCTGCGCCGACCGCATTATTACCCACGTTCGCTGCCGCTTTAGCGCCCGGACAGACGCTGATACAGCTGATAATGATTCTCTCAGGTGCTATATGGTTACTGAACGACATACCGGCATTCTTCCTTGTGTGTTCAAGGCTTGCATTCTCCTGGTCGTTTGACAGATTCTTCCCGGAGAAAATATCGGAAGTTAACGACAAATTTCACTCACCGCACTGGGCTATCCTGCTGACTACTATAGGTGGTCTGTTTGGTGTATGGGTCTGTGCGCAGGGTGCGTGGACTGCCGCCATGGAGACGACGATGCTCTACATCTTCACCGTCATGTTCGGATGTCTCGCTGCCGCTGTGACTCCGTACGTGCGAAGAGAGTTATACGATAGGAGTATAAAGCTTGAGATCGTCGGAGTACCGTTAATGACGATAGTAGGTACTCTCGGATTCGGTACGAACTTCTACTTATTGTTCGTTGCCGGAGCAGCACTTGGACCTAAGGACTTGGCTTACTGTGCAATATGGATGACTGCAGGTCTCATAATATTCCTCGGATACTATGCCCACAACATAAGGAAAGGAGTAGACGTAAAGACGATATATGCTGAAATACCACCAGCATAAAAAAAATTTCTTTTTTCTTTTTTTTTAAATATAAATTCAAATTACTGTGAGTTATAACAATTTTTTATTTTTTTCTACGAAAGGTTTTTAAACGCAAATCCAAAGTTACTTCAGGTGATATAATGGCAAGAATGTTCTTTTCAGTGGATGTACATGGAAGCACAGCAATTTGGAAAAAATGGGTAAATGTTCCAAGTTTTCATAAGGCAGAGATGCTGCTTTTGTGCGGAGATCTGACAGGGAAAGCTCTGGTACCTTTGATCAAACAGGAGAAAGGTGGCTATGTAACGCACTATTACGGAAGGAAATGGACTCTGAGATCAGAGAAAGAAGTTAAAGAGATGGAAGAAAGGCTTTCTGCCTCAGGTGTTTATCCCTTCAGAACTGACTCAGAAGAGGTCGGGAGAATGCAGCGGGATGAAAAGTTAGTCGAAAAAATGATGGAAGACGTAATAAAAGGGAGGATAAGAGAGTGGCTTGAGTTTCTTGTGGAGAAAGTAGACACGAAGAAGGTAGAAGTTTGTGCAATGCCTGGAAACGATGACGATTATTTTATAGATCCCGTTATGAAGGAGTTTGAAGATAAAGGCGTTATATGGTGTTTGGATAAGGTAGTCGAGATCGGAGGATTTGAGACTATAAGCCTTGCACACGTTAATCCAACACCGTGGGATACGCCGAGAGAAGGTAAGGAAGACGAATTGAAAAAGATGATAGAAGAAAAAGTAAAATGGCTGAGTGATCCTTCAAAAGCGATGTTCAATTTCCACTGTCCGCCTTACAATACTCATCTTGATCTGGCTCCAAGGCTCGACAAAACTTTAAGACCTGTCGTTTCTGCAGGTGCCATGGAGATGATCCATGTAGGCAGTAAAGCTGTAAGAGAGGCCATTGAAAAGTATCAGCCGCTGATAGGACTGCACGGACACATACATGAATCCTATGCAGGAGACAAGATCGGAAATACTCCTGTAGTAAACCCGGGATCAGAGTACGGTGAAGGTATCTTGAGAGGGTATATAATAGAGTTTGACAAAGACGGTATAGACAAATACTGGAAGGTAGAGGGGTAAGAATATGGTAATGACTGTAAAAGAACTGAAAAAACAGGAAGAAGAGTTTTTTAAAATTAGAGACAGAATAATGGATGAGGCCAAGAAAAGAGGAATAACTTTGAGGACACTTGGGGCCATAGCATTCAGGACACATTCTCCCAAATACAAATATTTAGAATATGACTTAGAAAGGATTTTAACGGATATAGATTTTGCATCTTATGATAAAGAGGCAAAAAAAGTTCGAGAACTCTTTAACGATCTTGGATATGAGGAAGATAGAGCGATAAGAGGGATGATGACAGGAATGGGTATGGGAAAGGTAAGCAAAAGATTTATCTTTCATGACAACGAACACAATATCCATTTCGATGTTTTTTTCGATGAACTCAAATTCTGTCACGCAATAAATTTCAAAAACAGATTGAAGATAGACTACCCAACCATACCTTTAGCAGATCTTCTTTTAGAAAAACTGCAAATTGTGGAAATAAATGAAAAGGACGTAATAGATTGTATAGTCCTGATCAGGGAACATGATATCGCAGACAGTGACAAAGAGGTCATAAACAAAAAGTACATAGCAAACCTATTTTCCGGTGATTGGGGCTGGTGGAGAACAGGTACGATGAACCTAGACAAAATAAAGCACTTTGCAGAAAAATATGATAAAATGACAGAAGAAGATAAAAAAGATATCGTATCTAAAGTAGATGAATTGAGGAAGGCAATAGATGAAAAATCGAAATCCTTTAAGTGGAAGATGAGAGCAAAGGTCGGAGACAAAAAGATATGGTATGAGCAGGTGGAGGAAGTTGTGAGATGAGCATTGGTGTCATTGATCTTATAAGAAATAGAAGATCTATACGAAGATTTAAAAGGGATTTTGTAAGGCCAGAAGCTATAAAAGTTATACTAGATGCTGGAAGATGGGCACCTTCAGCAGGTAACAGACAGCCGTGGGATTTTGTTGTCGTTTCTGAAAATGAGGAGAAGGAGCCCATAGCAGAACTGTACGTTGAAGCTTATAGAGAAGAAGCAAACGATTTATTATCCAGATCAGACGCAGAAAAACTTTTTAAAAATCCATATGAGGCAAAAAAGAGAATCCTCTCTATGCTGGATTTACTGAGGGATCAGATATTAAAACCACCATATCTTATTCTGGTTTGTGCAGACACAGAGCTGTCTCGCTCTTATTTGTTCGAAACTGGAGCCGCAATACAGAACATGATGTTAACTGCATCGGACATGAAGTTGGGGGCCTGTTGTATTGAAATAGCTACTACACTTTTAGGTGAATACTTTGATAAACAAAAACTAAAAGATGCGCTCGGAATTCCTCCAGAGATAGAAGTTGTTGCCCTCGTTCCGATAGGGAAACCAGAAGTAATCCCCCCAAGACCCGGAAGAAAGATACTCAGGGATTTTACCCACACCGAGTTCTACCTAGAAGACAAACATGACAGAGATGATACGTTATACTGAGTACTCCTCAATTTTTATATTCCCTGTATAGTAATCTCTCAACCAATTCGGCTCTTTTACAATTTCTACATTATCATAGTCGTTATAATACAAGACGAGTTTATACCTTTTGGGATTTTCGTTTTCTTCTCTCATTTTCGTTCTCATTTCATCGATCAGTTTTTGATTATAATCTCTGAGCTTCAATTGATTTTTCTTGTAATCCGCTTGATGTCTTATATATACGTCAAGTACCTTGCTTTTTACGTAGGCTCTCAAAGAAACTACTATCCAGGCAAATGCTATAACAAGATAGAAGAGGTACCTTATCTGGGAGTTCGATAGCTTGGGTCTCAGTGTTAACATACCTATAAATGAAAAAATGAAGATTATGAGCAACCCCTGTTTTACCAGGAATTTTGTGAAAGTCAGGATATTCAGGTAAAATCTGAAATTTGACATGTTATCTTTTAGAACTTTTTCTATACCCCGGATGTCGTTATATGCACCCCCCCAGCTCGGTATGTCAAATTTCCTGTGGACATGTAACAACTTATCTCTTAAAACTTCTCGCTTCACACCCTTTCCCACCCTGTAATTATCTATGACTGTAATAAGCCATGCCAAATTACTAAAACTCTCCTCCCTTCCAGTTATGTGCCTTTTAATTTTTCCTATGTACTCTCCAATTTTTCCGAACATATCCTTTTTCATGAGTTTTCACTTAAATAGTTTTCTTTCTTCCGAGATGAAAAAGTTTAAAAAATATGTTTGGAATGATCAGTTATGGAAAAAAGAATTTTGGATGAACTTGAACCAAAAATTGTTTGGGATGTATTTGAGGACATAACAAAAATTCCTCACCCTTCCAAGAAAGAGGGAAAGATTTGTCATTGGATTAAAGAATGGGCAAAAAAATACAATGTTTCAATGAAAAAGGACGAAATAGGGAATATTCTTCTCACTGAGGAAGCAACGCCAGGATGCGAAGAGTATCCTACTTTAGTTCTTCAGGCTCACATGGACATGGTTTGCCAAAAGAGTTCCGAAACAAAAATTGATTTTGATAACGATCCATTAAAAATCAAGATCGTAGATGATTACGTCACAGCCGAAGGGACAACTCTTGGAGCAGACAATGGGATAGGCATGGCTTATGGCATGGCAGCCGTAATCTCAAAAGATATTAATCATGGTTCTTTAGAAGTTGTTTTGACCGTCGACGAGGAAACGGGACTGACTGGTGCTTTCGAGATGCAGAAAGGGTTCTTCTCTGGAAAATATCTGTTAAATCTTGACAGTGAAACATTAGGAGAAATAACTATCAGCAGCGCAGGCGGAGGGGACACTCATTATGGGCTGCCAGTTAATCGTGAAGAAAAGAAAGGCTGGAAAGCAATTAGGGTATCGGTAGACGGTCTCAAGGGGGGTCATTCAGGAATGGATATTCATCTTCCACGGTTAAATGCTATCAAAGTGGTGATTACAGGTATATTGCACCTGAAGAATAAGATGGACCTACTCGTGAGCAGCATTAACGGCGGATCAGTTCATAATGCAATCCCGAGAGAAGTCGTATGCGATCTCTCAGTCCCGAAAGAAAAGAGAGACGAAGCAGTTAAGGTACTTGAAGAATGGAAAATGAAAACATTAAGTGAAGAACAAAACGAACAGGGTATGAGAATAGCTATCTCAAAAATAGATGAGACAAATACTTTGACAAAAGAACAATCAAATTCTATTTGCAGTCTTTTACATGAAATTCCTCATGGTCCTATATCCTTTAGCAAAGAAATAGAAGGACTGGTTCAGACCTCTAACAATCTTGCAGTCGTTAAGAGTAGTGAAGATAAAATCGATATTTTTTTGAGCAGTAGAAGTTCGATAAATGACGAGTTAGAAGAACTCCGGGAAAAGTTAAAAATCCTCGGTGAAAAGTACGGTGCAGATGTTACACAGGAGGAGGCATATCCCGGCTGGAAACCTGATCTCGACTCACCATTTCTGGCTCTGGTGAAGAGTTCCTATGAAGAAATTCTCAAAAAAGAGGTCTCGTTAAAAGCGATTCACGCGGGATTAGAATGCGGACTGCTCTTAAGACTCGATCCAGAACTCCAGGTAGTTTCTATCGGTCCTGAGATTAAAGACGTTCACACACCCAACGAGCTGGTATACATTAAAAGCGTAGAGACAGTCTGGAATGTTGTCAGGAAAATAATAGAGAATATGGGGGCACTTGGATAGATTCTTTGTAGCTTACTAAGCCCTGGGCGGGGATTGAACCCGCGACCTCACCCTTACCAAGGGCGCGCTCTACCACTGAGCCACCAAGGCATAATATAAAAAAGAACATATCAGTATAAAAATTTATCCAATATCTAAAAACTTGGAGATTCCTGTTCTAAAGGTAATTATCCACGCTCCACCGACATCGATAATGCCCTGCACACAGTTGAGTCCCACTATGATATACCAAGGTATCCAGTTGATAGCATCCTCTGTCGACATGCCAAAGAATGTGGGTATTGCAAAGTAGTAGTTTATCACCGTTGACGTGATTCCTCTTACGATTACAGCCAAAATGAGTGTTGCAGTGATAAAATAGATATTTTTGAACGTTCCCAACTTTTTAAATTCATAGTTTCTTGTCAAAAGCCAGAAGCTGAGATAAAAAGCTATACAGGATATTGCAACCAATAGGTGAGATATTATCTCTTTATCTCTTAAAAGGATAAAAAGAGTACCAAACAGCGCTATCAACGCTATTATGCTGATTAAAATTCCAGATAGAGTCAGTAATTTCTGTTTTAATTCCTTCTCCCCTTTGAATTTTAGAGTCATGAGGGTGGGAACTATGAACATCGGTACTGTTGCCATCCATTTCATTGTGGCCCCAATGAGACCGCTGGGAGATACTACCGAAATCGCAAAGAACATCACAATACTCGTTTCCAGCGCGACTCTAAACCCAAAGAGAAAGAAAGCTATCAGGATTGGGACTGCCACAAGGTCTATCTTCATTCCCCATTGCGTCGGTATCTCCAACTGTGATAACTGAAGCACAGTAGACATCGCAGCAAATAACGCTATGATCGTAATTTCATTGATCTTTTTCATGACAGGAGAGTGGAAATGCGGTATATAAAGCTTTCCAATTCTACTCATTTTTAAGTATTTTACCGACAGCTTTGTACAACAATAGTGCTAATATCATACCAAATACAGCTTGGAAGATGTTACCCGGGAGTTCAGCTATTGCAGCCCCGTATCCATAGACGAATAGCTCTACTAAAAAGTATCCAAGTATCATTTCAGATCCTCCTACAGCCAACGCAAATATCTTATTTCGCTTAGCTAGTTTACCCACGAGGATGCCTTCTATACCTTTTATGATCAGCGTAAAAGGTGCCCAGTTGGGGTATCCACCAATCAAGTCTGCCAGCGCAGAGCCAATGCCTCCTGCAAATCCACCCACCCTGAACCCAAAACACAAGGCAGAAAAAAAGATCATCGAGTCTCCGATGTTTATGTATCCTTTGGTTTGGGGAATGGGGATTTTTATGAGAAGTGTACCCACGCAGACTAACGCCGTCATTATACCCATAATTGCTATTTCCGTAGACTTAGATCTGACCATCATAACTATACAAGAAAATACTTGTATATAAAGTTTTCGCTTGTATGGTCTAAGGTTTTATATAACTTAGAATAAGGTTTTTATTTTCAACAATAGCTTTTGCCGTGAGATCTCTATCGTTACCTGCCATGACAATGATCAATTGGTTTGCCGTGAAAATGTCTCTTTCCAGGAATACGTTATATGCACCTTCAGTCCTGAGATAATTTACGGAACTGCTGCCCAAAATCTGACTTACTATGTACCCCACTCCAGAGTAGGCATCAGGTCCTCCCAAGATTATTATTATAGCTTCATTTTTATAAGAATCGAAATTACTCGGAAATATCCTCTGGACATCTATTTTATTACTTTCCAAGAAGACTTCAAGGCTTTCTCCCTGCAAACCCCAGTCGATTGCGTTGGAAAGTATAAAAACTTTCAATTTTTCTGTGGTTATACTGTGTGTCAGGGAGTTATTGTTCTCATCCATTTCGTCTATTTCTTCTCTCAGATCCACTTTCACTTTAATCTCTATATCTCCCTCTATTTTTGGGGTCCAGTACGTGAAAACTGATATAAAAGCTCCAGGATCAAGTTTTTCTATTTCTTTTTCATCTATTAAACTTTCACCTTCATAGATCCCTATTTTAAAAGATTCAATTGTGGAGGCTTCCCCAATGTTCTTTGCTTCTGCAATTATTCTTATCTCCTCGTCTACTTTTGGAGTCGGATTGGAGAAGGATATTTCGGTTACGATAAGGTCTGAAGCCGAGACATGAAAAGTTTTCTCTACAGCGTTATTGGTCTCGTCGCTTTCTTCGATTATATTTTCAGGATCGACTATTACAGTAAAAAGATAATCTCCATATGATAGATTACTGATATAAATAGTTATTGTTGTCGTCCAATTCTTTAAACAATCTTTAGTTACATTTCCCTGATAAATGACTACATTCGTTCCCAAGTCTTTCAAAGCATACTTCACGGGAACTGTATACAGATCTACATTGCCTTTATTTTCTATATTTACATAGATTATTCCCGTCATTCCAGAAACAAAGTTTTCGAATGTAACATTCTCTTCGGCAATTTCGAGGTCAGGGAGTTCACAATTTATCTGCATTAAAAGAATTGATAGAATTATAAAAAATAAAAAAATCCTTTTCATATTCTCAATCTCTTTAAGATCTCATCCTCTTCCATAAGTCTCTCGCAGTAGTAACATCTGAGAATTACAGGATCCCTTTTTTCCACTATAAACTTTGAACTGCCTTCTTTTCTCGAGATGCAGTTTGGGTTCATACAGGTGAGAATGCCTTTTATTAGATCTGGAAGTTCTATCTTTCTTTTCTCTGCAACTTCATAATCTTTTATTATATTTATTGTAGATTCCGGTGCTATCAGGGCTATTTCGTTGACCTCCTCTTCAGACAACTCTCTATTTTCAATTTTCACTATATCTTTCGTTTTATGCAAGCTGCTGTGTACACCCATGGCTACAGTCACGGAGTCATCGTAGTTTTCAAGATTTAAAAGTCTGACGACATCTAACGCTTTTCCAGGTCTTATATGATCAATCACTGTTCCATTTTTTATGGCCGATACTTTTAATTCTTTTTTCATTCTATCGCCCCCAGAACCAAGCTTAAAAGAGTCATTCTTACAGGTATTCCATTTCCCGCCTGTCTAAAGTAGATAGCATTCTCCGATTTATCAATCTTCGGGGATATCTCATCTACTCTCGGCAAAGGATGCATTATTTTTGCATTTCCTAAAATATTCAGAGTCTCAGGAAGGATTTTATAGACCCCCTTTACCTTTTCATAATCTGCCGGATCAGGGAATCTCTCTTTTTGTATTCGTGTGACATATAAAACATCAGTTTTTCCTATCTCCTCAAGATCAGAGATTTCTCTATAGGAAATACCTTTATCTTCAAGGTATTTTTTGATCTCTGAAGGCATTTTAAGTTCTTCTGGCGTAATGAAAATTAATTTTACATCATAATGTGCCAGTGCAGTTGCCAGCGAGTGTACAGTTCTTCCATACTTCAGATCCCCCATCATCGCTATACTTAATCCATCTATTCTGCCACACTCTTTTTTTATCGTATAAA
>JAGLWR010000025.1 GCA_023133315.1 Methanomicrobia archaeon
TGATGAATATGAATGGAGAAAAAAAACTATATGTGCTGTTGGCCTTGATGATAACAACAGCAATTATAATAAGTATAGCCACACTTGCGGCTGTATCTATATGAAAACTAAGTATTTAGGAAAGTCAGTATCATGATAAAAAATCTAGGTGATACCTGTGATAGCACAATCTGAAAAAGTCAGTAAAATCCTCAAAGATCTCCAAGCATCCACACCGGATATTGAAGCATCAGCGTTAGTGAGTGTGGATGGGGCGATGATCACCTCTGAATTATCCTCCAACATCGAAGAAACCAAACTGGTTGCCATGACAGCTGCCATGGTATCTTTAGGTGAAAAAAGTGCTCAGGAACTGACAAGAGGAGAATTAAAGCAGATGTATGTGAAGGGAGATAACGGTCATGTTCTCTTGACGGCTGTGGGAGAAGAAGCAGTACTCGTCGGAAAAGTACGGGAAAATGCAAAGATGGGATTGGTATTTTTGAACATGAAGAAAACGGAAGGAAAATTGGCAGAGATAATGAAGGAAACACTGACAGATAGTGGGAATAATACTAGAAAACTCACAAGATCTGAAAGTTCTGTGATTGGTGCTGCTTCAGAAAGAAATAAAGATTATATTTTAGGAGAAAAGCAAGTTCTTCGGAGAGAAAGATCCAAAAAAGAGGCAAATACACCTAAGAGACTTGACAGGGAGGCCTTACTAAAAAAATACAGGATAAAAGTACCATCAGAGGAAATGATACTAAAAATTTTGGAAAGTAGTGGTATAAAATACCAGAACATAGAAACTCGAAAATATGAATAGCCTTTATAAAGTAAAAGATTTCAGTGATAACATGGAAGAAAAAATAAAGGAAGTTCTGGAAGAAGTGAGACCGTCGTTGAAAAGAGACGGAGGAGACGTCGAGTTCGTGAAATATACTGACGGCATAGTAGAGCTTAAACTCAAAGGAGCCTGTGCAGGATGTCCTCTTTCACAGTTAACGATAAAGAGTTATATAGAAGTGCTGATGAAAGAGAAGATACCTGAAATAAAGGAAGTAAGAGCCGTTTAGAGAGCTTTTTCCATTATTTCTCTCATTTTCTCTATATCTCTATAAATAGGGCGATCTTCCTCCATAAAAGAGATTTTTTCTCTTATTTTTTTATGAATTTTTTGTATTTCAGGACTTGACTTGTATTCTAAGAAATCTATCCCCTGGGATGCTGCCAAAAACTCTATCGCTATTATATTTTTTACATTCTGTAAAATTTCATAACATTTTCTCGCTGCGATCGTACCCATTGAGACGTGATCTTCTTGATCTGCCGAGACGGGTATCGAATCCACAGATGCAGGGTGCGCCAAAATTTTGTTTTCGGAAACAAGAGAGGCAGCGGTATACTGAGCTATCATAAAACCACTGTTCAACCCTGAGTTTTTAGCCAGAAAGGGAGGAAGTTCTGAGAGATGAGAATTCATAAGCCTATTTATTCTCCTTTCTGAAAAATCCCCTATCTCTGCAACCGCTATCCCCAGGAAATCCATTACCAATGCTATTGGCTGGCCATGAAAATTACCACCCGAACGAGGTATATCAAAGATCAGGGGATTATCTGTGGCAGAGTTTAGTTCTATACTCACTATCTTTTCAGCGTATAATATAGCCTCCAGCGAAGGTCCCAAAACTTGGGGAGTACATCTCAGCGTATAAGCATCCTGGACTTTCTCACAATCTCTGTGCTTCTGTATATTCTCACTTCCTTTCAGAAGATCCATCATTTTTTTAGCAACGATTATCTGTCCTTTCTGCGGTCTTACTTTCTGTATCTCCTCCAAAAAAGCTTTATCTGTACCTCTTAAGGCTTCTAAAGTCATAGCAGAAGCTTTTATAGCATTTTCAAATAGTATTTTAGCCTCATAGACACATAAAGCAGCTATTGCCGTCATTATCTGTGTGCCGTTTATCAACGCCAATCCCTCTTTTGCTTTCAACTCTATCTTTTCTATCCCCGCCATTTTTAAAGCATCTTCAGCTTTCATAAGTTTACCCTTATGAAAAGCCTCACCTTCGCCCATCAAGACAAGAGCTATGTGCGCTAAAGGAGCAAGATCTCCAGAAGCTCCGACAGATCCCTTTTCAGGAACATAAGGTATAACATCCTTGTTTAAGAGTGAAATTAATCGCTCTATCAGTTCGTAGCGAACACCAGAGTACCCCTTTGCCAGGGAATTAGCCCTTAAAAGAATTGCAGCCCTGACAAACTTTTCATCAAGGCATTTTCCAACGCCCGTAGAATGGCTTCTTATAAGATTTTTCTGGAGCTGATCGACGTGATCTTTAGGAATAGAAACATTGCAGAGCTCTCCTAACCCTGTAGTTATGCCATAGGCCACCTTTTCTTCTTTTGTATATCCTTCTACGATCTTTCTACTTCTTTCTACTTTACTTTTTACAGATTCAGCTAACGCTACCTTTTCGTTTAACCGTGCCACCCTATAAACATCTTCTATTGTTAACGATTCTCCATCTATCATCATATCACTCAGGTATTTTTACATTCTTATCTTTTGCGGTTTTTATTGCCTTTTCGTACCCCGCGTCAACATGTCTTGCAATGCCGGTCCCGGGATCAACTGTGAGCACCCTCTCCAATCGTTTCTCTCTTTTCTTTGTGCCATCCGCTACAATAACAAACCCTGCATGCAGTGATCGTCCTATTCCTACTCCCCCTCCATTGTGGAACGATACCCATGAAGCGCCGCATGCTGTATTTAATGCAAAGTTGAGAAGAGGCCAGTCTGCTATAGCGTCACTACCGTCTTTCATGTCCTCAGTTTCTCTATAGGGTGAAGCCACGCTTCCGCAGTCCAAATGATCTCTTCCTATGACTATCGGTGCTTTTAATGTCCCGTCAGCCACCATACTGTTTATCAGTGTACCGGCTTTTGCCCTGTCGCCGTATCCAAGCCAGCAAACTCGTGTAGGAAGTCCTTCAAACGGCACCTTTTCCTTTGCCAGATTCAACCATCGTGCTAGTGTCCTGTCTTCGGGGAAGAGGTTCAGTAACGCTTCGTCTATCGCATAAATGTCATTAGGATCACCGGAAAGAGCGGCCCATCTGAATGGACCTTTACCTTCGCAGAACAATGGTCTTATGTAAGCAGGTACAAAACCAGGATATTTGAATTTACCATTTTTGTCTTTTATTTCGACTCCAGCTTCTTCAGCTCTTTCTCTCAGATTATTTCCGTAATCAAAAACAATAGCTCCTCTTTTCTGCATCTCCAAAATAGCATTTACGTGTTTTTTTATGGATTCTAAAGCTCTTCTTTTGTATTCTTCCGGATTTTTTTCTCTAAGCTCCAGGACTTCTTTCAAATCCCCTATCGGTATATATTGATATATATCATGGGCAGATGTCTGATCAGTCACAAAATCGGGGATTATATCTCGTTTTACAAGCTCTGGATGTACTTCCGCAGCGTTCCCGACAAGCCCAATGGAGAGGGGAATGCCTTTTTCTTTTGCTTCCAGAGCCCATTTTACAGCTTCATCGATACTACGTGTCATCTTATCGCACGATTTCTGTTCTATTCTTTTTTTAACTCTCTCCTCTATTACTTCAACGTCAATAATGACGCCTTCATTCATCGTTGCAGCCAGGGGCTGTGCCCCGCTCATGTTTCCCATCCCTGCCGTTAACACGAGTTTTCCTTTCATGGATCCAAATTTTTTAGCCGCTGCCGCATACGTTTCGTACGTACCCTGCTGTATCCCCTGTGTGCCTATATAGATCCAGCTCCCAGCAGTCATCTGTCCGTACATTGTGAGTCCCATCTCATCATATTTATTGAAGGTTTCCTGAGTCGACCATTTGGGAACTATATTTGAGTTTGCAATAATAACCCGCGGAGCTTCTTCATAAGTTTGTGCTATATACACAGGTTTTCCGGATTGGACACATAATGTTTCGTCACGATCTAAATTCTTCAAAGCTTTTACTATCCTGTTGTATTCTCTCCAGTTTCTGGCGGCCCTTCCAGTCCCTCCATAAACTATCAGTTCATTGGGCTCCAGAGCTACATCAGGAGAAAGGTTATTCATCAGCATTCTTAAAGCAGCTTCCGTATCCCACGTTTTGCAGTGTAATTTACTTCCCGTATATGGTTTTATATCGCCTTTAGGTTTTTCTTCATAATACATCGGCCTCATGGTACTACCTACTTTCAATGGATTAAAAAATTTTGCGTTGTTTTTATACTTTCTTATTCGTTCTTTCTCTTTAAAAATCCCATCTCTCCTAAGATTTTTTCCACAGTTTTTGAAGTATCTCTTTTATTCTATATTTGTCATCAAATATACGGTATTAGCAATATCATATTATTTTATTATTTTAATATTTAAAATATCTTTCTCCCAAAGGTCAAGAATCCTGTATGCCCGATCATTAGAGTTTTAGGCCTTGTTCCCAATTTTTTGGATTCATACTCTCTTAAGATGCACTCTATTGTTTTTATTTGAAAATAGTCTCTAGCTTTTTTTCTGAATCGCAACATTTGTTCAAGAGATGGAGTATAAGCGAAAATAAAGCCTCCATATTTCAAAGAATCGTAAGCGGTCTCTACAACTTTTTCAGGTTCCGGCAGATCTAAAGCCACAAGATCCACATTTTTTTCTTCGATTTCATCATATATGTCCTTTATTTTTATAAAAACATTATCCAATTTAAATTCTTTGATGTTTTTCTCGGCTATCTTTGCAAAATCCTCTCTTATCTCATAGCTATAGATTTTTCCCGGAGAGATCGTATTGGCCAAAAAAATCGTCAATGCACCGGATCCTATGCCTGCTTCCACGACATTGTCGCCCCTGCTCAATCCTGTAACCGTCACAATCATTGCAGCGTCCTTCGGCTGGATTATCTGCGGCATTTTTCTCATTTTTTCGATATAGTCTATAAAAGTAGGTTTTAAGACTATGAAATCATCTCCTCTGTGAGTTTTTATCTTTATTCCATAATCCTTTCCTGCGAGTTCGTCAAGATCCAGTACTCCGTAATGAGAATGAAACGTACCCTTGCATTTTACCATGTATTTTTTCCCTTTTTTGTCAATGAGCAGTATATTATCTTCTTCTGAAATCATATGCAACACTCCGTTAAATTTATATATCCCCTTTACTGAGTCGGACTATAAAAATTTTAGGAGAGATACTTATGGATATAATGGAGAAAATAGATGTTACCAAGTACGATTATAAAAAGCTCATGTTAGTGCCTTTGATCGTTTTGATCGTTTCTTTGGTTGTGTTGGGCACAAATTATCTCCGAACTGGAGAACCGATAAAGTATGGCATGGAACTCGAAGGAGGGACTGCTGCGTATATACAGAATGTTACCATAGATATTGAAACGTTTAACTCAGATCTGCAGAACCATTTCGATGAAACAGAGATTGTTGTAAGAGAAACAGGAGATCAGTACAGGGTAGAGGCTCCGGCATCAATAGACACCTTGACGCTTGCGAGTTATATCAACGAAGTGTATCCCGATGCAGAGGTAAGTACTCAATTTATGGGACCTACCTTGGGGAAGAATTTAAGAACCCAAGCTGTAAGAGCTCTTATTTATGCATTTATAGGCATGGCAATAGTCGTTTTCATTGTATTTAGAATTCCCTATCCCACGATAGCGGTAATCTTTTCAGCTTCTTCCGATATTGCTATTACAGCATTTTTGATGTCCCTTTTAGGTATAAAATTGACGCTCGGTACTATAGCAGCATTACTTATACTGATAGGATATTCCGTTGACAGCAACATTCTTCTCACGATGAAATGTCTCAAGAGGAGAGGAGAAACAAATGAACGAATACGAAATGCTATGAAAACAGGGTTAACAATGACGTTAACCACCGTATCGGCGATGATCGTTTTATTTGCGATTTCTAATAATCCTATCTTAAGGGATATTGCTGCTGTCATCGTGCTGGGGCTATGCGCCGATTTAATGAATACGTGGATGTTCAATGCCGGCATTTTAAGGTGGTACATGCTGAGGAAAGATGCCCAAAAGAAAGTGAGGAGGAGATAATATGAAAATACTGAAAGATTTCAGAGTCATTGTGCTGATGATTGCAATAATTCTTTCTGTTATCGCCATTGCCCCACGATATGAAGAAGGATATCTTGAGACCAATTTGAATTGGGGATTGGATTTTGTGGGTGGATCGTCCATACAATTAAAGTTAGAAGGATGCATGGTAGAGATTCAAAGCAGTAAAGAAAAAATTCTTGAGCGTGAACTGGGTGAGGGGTATCAACTCTCAAACTCCGGAGACGATTTTATTGAGTTCACGTATAAAGATGAAAACGCCACGGCAATACAGGATTTAAAGAATCTCGGGTATGGAACACCTACACAGGTAGACAATGTAATTAAGTTCGAGATAACGGATGTCGGGGCTACAATAGTATATCTTGGAAACAGGACAGGATACGAGATTATCCCCCTAGAGACAGGAGATACACCCAAATATGAGATACGAGGTGCTATTTTAACTGAAGAAGAAAGAAAGGGACTAACGGACGAAAAAATAAAAACGAAGTCAGAAGAAAAACTGAAAGAATATCTGGATGAAGTTGGAGCAGTTCTTATAAACTACGAAGATCGTGTATCTCCGTTTACAACGGATCAGACAAGGGATATCATAAGCACGAAACTGAACTATGTGGGGTTAAAGGACATACAAATAAGAGTTTGGGGAGAAGATTATATACTGGTAGATCTTGCGGGAATGCCGCTGGATCAAGCGAGAGAGTACGTCGCCCAGCCAGGAAAATTTGAAGTAAAAATAATTGTCAATGAAACAGAAAAACAGCTAATCTGTACAGGTGCCTCTATAATCAGGGTAGATCCGCACAGAAAAGACTATGATGGTACGTGGGGAGTTTCTTTTAAACTATCAAAAGAAACCGCAGAAAAATTTGCGGAAATGTGCAAAGATTATGGTGCTACAACAAACCCCGGGGATCATCCCATCGCAATGTATCTCGATGATACTGAGGTGTTTTCAGCACCGCTCAGCCCTGAGCTGGCTTCAGACATTGAGAGGGGTATCGTTCCAGAAGGATTGAAAGCGAGCGTGGGAGCAGGAGAAGACGCACAACTGAGGGCAAAAGAACTGGAGACGCATTTGAGGGCAGGGTCACTCCCTGTAAAGCCTGTCATTGTGAGTGAAGGATATATAAATCCAGTACTTGGAAAAACATTCTTGAGACAGGTATTTATCGCAATAATTCTTGCGATAATAGCGGTGGGTGTCATCGTTTACATACGATACAGAGAAAAAAAGATCGTTATCCCCATGCTCATCGCAGGTTTCAGTGAAACGCTTATAGTTCTGGGAATCGCAGCAGTCATTAATCACCAGCTGGATCTCCCTTCTCTTGGCGGCATAATTGCAACATTGGGTATGGGCGTGGATCAATTGGTTATCATCACAGATGAAGTGTTAAGAGGGGAAGCTGTGTCGCGAAAGAGTCTGGCAAAGAGGGTAGCTGCTGCATTTTCTATAATATTTGCTTCTGCTGCTACGACCGTGATAGCGATGACACCGTTAGCGTACATGCAGTTGGGTGTACTGAAGGGATTTGCTGTGGTAACGATAATCGGAATATTCGTGGGGATCTTTATAACGAGACCTGCGTATGGAAATATAATAAAGAAGATATTAGGTTGATACAATGTATATAATAGTAGTTGGAGGAGGTAGGATTGGGTTCAACCTTTCCAAACTTCTAGTAAAGGCAGGACATGAAGTGACGGTAATAGAAAAAGATAGGGAACGATCTAATTTTATTGCAAACGAGATAGATGCCCTTGTTCTGAATGAAGATGGAACTACTATAAAAGCTTTAGAAGAGGCAAATATAGAAGATGGTTATGCATTGGTGGCATTAACGAAGAGAGATGAGATAAATCTTATGGCGTGTCTTCTTGCACGAGATTATGGGGTCCCTGTTGTCGTGGCACGAATTTCCGACCCTGAGAACAGTGAAGTTTTCAGAAAGCTCGGTGTCAGTGCTGTTGTTTCCCCGGAGCTCACGACTGCCATTCACATAGAAAAGCTGATAATGAGACCCGATGTAATAGACCTCACTGTTGTTGCAAAAGGTCAGGCAGAGATCCTGGAGATGATAATCAGTAAAGACTCTCCCGTGGTAGGGAAAAAACTGAAGGACATATCTCCCAGAGATTTTTTGGTCATAGCTGTTTACAACAAAGAGGGTGATCTGACGATACCAAAAGGTAATACCCAGCTTAATGAGGGAAACAGAATATTGGTACTGGCGAAAACGAGGGTTGTACCCCTTGTGAAAAAAATGTTTATGGAGTGATTTTGTGGAAGAAACCGTTAAAACTATCAGGGAGATTGAAGAAAAAGCCAAAAAAAGAGTAGAAGAATCTGAGAAAAAGATAGAACTAGAACTGAATAAAGTTCAGAAAGAAACTGAAGAAATAATGGCCGGATATATTGAAGAAGCTAAAAAAGAGGTAAAAAAATTAAAAAAACAAAAAATAATAGAGGGTCATGAAATTTCAGAAAAAATAAAGAAAGAAAGTGATGAACAAATAGAAAAAATACAAAAAGAAGCCGAAAAGAACTGGCAGAAAGCGATAGATTATTGTCTGAGAGAAATAACACAAAGGTGAAACGATGTTTCTGCCTCAAAAAATGGATAAAATTCTTATTATATCCACAGATGAGTATAAGAGTAAATTAATAAAGTATTTTCATGAAAAAGGGGTAATGCAAGTTGTAACTACTGATCTGAACAAGGATTTTCCTTTGGAATTGTCAAAAGATATAAATTCACTTTTAGCCAAAACAGAGAGAGTATTTGAGACTTTTTCTCTTGCAAAAGAAGAAAAAACCAAAAAGGAGCAGATAGGAATCTTTCTAAGAGAATACTTAACATACAGAGAAGAAGAAAAACAGAGATTTCCAGAGTTTAAAAAGTTTTTAGAGGAACATTCCAGAGAAATCGAGAGAGTATATAAACATGTAGAGGATCTTTCAGCAAAAATAACCAAGAATAAGGAAACAATAGAATATCTCCAAAGCGAATATGAATTATTATCAAAAATACAATTCGATATAGATTTAAAATACTTAGGAAGAGGCAGGTTTATTTATATCTGTATAGGAAAGTTGAAAGAGGATTTTGTCGATGAAGAAATAGAACTTTATAAAAAAGGAGATCACGTTTTGGTGGTATCTCCCATGAAAAAGCTTGATATGGTTTTAAGTAAAGTAGAGGTCATCGAGATAAAGAAAATCGGAACACCAAAAGAAAACATGGAAAAAATTGAAAAAAAAATAGAGTATGTAAAAAGTGAGATATACGATTGTGAAGAAGAGATAAAGAAAATAAAAACTGAAAAAGAGAAAATTTTTACAGCTTATCACGAAATATTAAAGATAGAGAAGGAAAGAGCCGATATTCCAACAAGATTTGGCAGAACTGAGAAAACTATAGCTATTACAGGGTATTTACCCCAAAAAGAAGTAAGTACTGTTAATAAAGAGATAACCGATCTCACGGAAGGATACTGTCACGTAGAACTCCTGGAAGGGGATGATCCTCCTGTCAAGCTTTCCAATCCGAGACTGATAAGACCTTTTGAAATGCTTGTAGAAATGTTCGGTACACCAAAATACTCGGAACTCGATCCAACGTTTATACTTGCTCCTGTTTACATAATATTTTACGCGACAATGCTTGGTGATGTTTTTTATGGCTTACTGCAAACAATTTTTGCGTTTCTACTCTATAGAGGCATTGGAAGAAAAAGCAAAGGAATGAGAGACTTTTCTTATATACTTTTAGTTTGTGGAATCGCTACAATAATTGCCGGTATAATAATGGGAAGTTATTTTGGAGATATTTTTAAATATGGAGGGTACAGGATTCCATTCCTGTTAAACCCTATAGAAAATCCAATGGTTTTACTGAAATTAGCCTTGATAATCGGAATAATTCATCTAAATATAGGCATTACTTTGGGAATTGTTAATAACGTTATAAATGAGAATTATAAGGCTGTTTTATTTGAAAATGTAAGCTGGTATTTTATTCAGATAGGAGGGGGGATATTAATCGGAAGATTTTTCCAATGGTTTTTATTCTCTAATACTGTTATCTATATAGGAATCGTATTTGCTCTTATAGGCGTTTCCCTAGTTTTTTATGATAAAAAGGGCCTTTCGTTCTTTGAGTTCACTGGATTTTTGGGGGATTGGCTTTCTTATGCACGAATTCTGGCTTTAGCGTTAGCAACTTCAGGGATAGCGATGACTGTCAATATAGTTGCTAAAATGGTTTATGATCTTCCCATAATTGGGGTAATACTTGCTCTTTTCGTTTTTGTAGGAGGGCAATTTTTCAATTTTGTTTTGCAGGCATTGGGATCGTTTGTCCATTCTTTGAGGCTTCATTACGTGGAGTTCTTTTCAAAATTCTATGAGAGTGGAGGAGGGAAGTTTATCCCGTTCAAAATGGAAAGGAAGGTCACAGAGGTGATCGAGTGATCAGTGAAGGAGCCGCTCTCTGTGCGATAGCTGCAGGTATAGCCGTTGGAGGAGCAGGACTTGGATCGGGAATAGGAACAGGGATCTCAGGAAGCATGGGCGCGAGAGTTGTAGCCAAGGATTCATCCAAATTTTCCAAAGCACTGATGCTCCAGGCACTTCCGCAGACTCAGGGTATTTATGGATTATTGATTGCTGTTTTGATAATTGTTGAGACGGGAGTGATCTCGGGTGGCAGTGAGATACCTCTTGCCACAGGGCTGGCATGTCTGGGAGCAGGAATAGCCATAGGATTTGCAGGTTTTTCTGCGATAGGCCAGGGAATCGCTGCAGGCTCTGGTATCCTTGCACTCTCTGAAAGAGAAGAAACATTAGGGAAAAGTATGGTGTTTTCCATACTCCCAGAAACGCAGGCGATATACGGGTTACTGATCGCTATCTTGATTCTCTATTTCTCAGGCGTTATGGGCGGAGAGTTAATAGAGAATGTTCCCGTAGGATTGGGGTGCATAGGGGCAGGAATAGCTGTGGGAGTTACAAAACTTTCGGCAATGGGGCAGGGAACTGCAGCATCCTCTGCGATTGCTAGTGTTACAGAGAAAGACGAGATGTTCGGCAAGGGAATGGTCTTCTCCGTAT
>JAGLWR010000026.1 GCA_023133315.1 Methanomicrobia archaeon
CTTCCATTATTCGGATTCAGAAAAATTTTCTTGTTGGCTTTTATACCCTCAATAATAGCAGTATTATTGATATTATTTGTAAAAGAAGAGAAACACGAGCATTCTCCAAAGCCGAAATCCCTTGAAGTGAGTTTTAAAGCTCTTACACCCCGACTGAAATATTTTATCTGTATCTCCACGATATTTGCGTTAGGAAACTTCGGGTATGCTTTTTTACTGCTTCGGGCGATTAATTTAGGTTTGAGTTCTCATATGGCAATTCTATTATACATAATCTACTATATAGCCTATTCCATTTTTATAATCCCTGCGGGAATTTTCTCTGACAGAGTAGGAAGAAAACGTGTAATTCTTATAGGATACGGATTATTTGGATTAACGTCTCTTGGTCTTATTTTTGTGTCGAATCTCTCTCAGATCATAGTATTGTTTATCTCTTACGGAATATTTTATGCGATGATCGACGGGGTCCAGAGAGCTTTTATCGTTGATCTTTCTCCTCCATCGTTAAAAGGTACAGCTCTGGGAACTTTTCATGCGTCCGTAGGTTTGGCAGCTTTACCGGGAGGATTTATTGCTGGTCTGCTCTGGGATACGATCAGCCCGGAGACAACATTTATCTTCGGTTTTGTTTTGTCTCTCACAGCTGCAACGTTACTTCTAAATCTTGGAGAATGAAAATCTGGAAAACCAACTTTTATAAATTCTGATAGATATTTATCTTCATGAAGATTGCTGAAATAACAGAGATCGTAGAAGAGTGTGAAGATGTAAAAACCTTTTTTGTCGATAAAAGATTCGATGCGAAGCCGGGACAGTTTGCAATGCTCTGGATCCCGGGTGTTAACGAAAAACCGATGTCATTTTCTTACAGAAACGGATTCACGGTGAAAAAAGTAGGAAAATTTACTGAAAAGATGCACGAGCTTTGTGAAGGCGACAAAATAAGGATAAGAGGTCCATACGGGAGTTCTTTTTCTCCTAAAAATGGAAAAATAGAGATAATTGGGGGTGGAACAGGTTTGTCTCCTTTAAGATTTTTAGCTGAAAATTTGAAGGGTGAAATAAAGATCTTGTTGGGATTCAAAAATAAAAAAGAAGTTTTCTTTGAAGAAGAGTTTAAAAAATACGGTGAGGTCTTGATATCAACGGATGACGGGAGCTATGGAAAAAGAGGATTCATCACAGAGCATATAGACGTAGACGCTAACTACTATTATGTGTGCGGGCCAGAAATGATGATGAAAAAATGTTCAGAGATTTTGAAATCGAAAAAAGTGGAGTATTCTCTGGAGAGGTATATGAAATGTGGTATGGGACTGTGCGGAAGCTGTGAAGTGGGAGGGTATCTCGTCTGCAGAGATGGGCCCGTTTTTAAAGATCTTCCTGAAGGATTTGGCGAGTACAAAAGGGATGCAACCGGGAGGAGGATAAAGCTTTGATACCTGAAAAAATAATAGATCTCTGGATTTTTCTGTTGTTGCTTCTTTTTTTGGTCTCGGTTGTACAGGGATTAAAATATCTTTTTGTAAAAATTAAACTGAAAAGAGAGAAACGGGATATAAGAGATAGGCTGCAGAGTGATAGAGTATATCACATTTTCCAAAGAAAACCTCAGTTACGATTCGATATTTTTTATGACACTACCTTACTACTGAGAATCGCGAACAGAGAATCGTTTTCCGTAAAAGATATTAATCTGGATATCACGCTTCCGAACGAAAAAATGTCACTCACGATAGACGCACCTCTTGGAAATACTGAGATCCCTTTGAATATAGATATTCCTTCAGGAGAGCTTGAACTGAATGCAGACTTTACATATATGCACAAGTTCCAGAAGTATTCCGAAAGAATAACTAGACATCTTTCGATAAAAATTCCAAAAAAAGACATATTCCATAAAAAATCAATTAAAGAAATAAAAAAGGAATACAGGAAACTTGTAAAAAAATATCATCCAGATTTAGCTAAAAATGAAGAAGAGAGAAAATATTTCGAATCCCAATTAGAAAAGATAAATGAGGAGTACTCACAGCTTCTTAAAAACGGACGTAATATCTCAAAATAAGTTGTACTATTTTCCTAGTAAATTAGAAATTGCAAGTGGTTTTTCGGCCAGATTATTTAAGACAATTAAAGAACGAAAGAGTTTTAAAGACTAAAAAAGATGTAAGATCGCCTATAGCAATATATTAGAGATAAAAATATAGGAGGCAAAATGATGATAGAAATAAGATTTCACGGAAGAGGCGGTCAGGGAGCAGTAACGGCTGCGAATATCTTGGCAGAAGCCTGTTTCAGAGAAGGTAAAGACGTTCAAGCATTTCCCATGTTTGGAGTGGAAAGAAGAGGAGCTCCTGTAACAGCATTTCTCAGAGTCGATGAGAAACCTATAAGGATAAAATCACAAATTTATAATCCGGATATCGTTGCAGTCCTGGATACTACACTTTTGGAAGCCATTGATGTCACCTCGGGTCTAAAAGAAAATGGGACGGTAATACTAAATACAGACAGGAAAGTGGAAGAACTTAAAATAAAAGCTAAAAAGATAGCTTTGGTGGATGCTACAAGGATAGCTACAGATCATGGCCTCGGTAGCAAGGCTGCGCCCATAGTCAATACATCTATTCTTGGTAGTTTTCCGAGAGCCACGGATGTTGTTAAAATAGATTCAGTTATAAATGCGATAAAGGCAAAATCGCCGGCAAAACATGAAGAAAACGTTGCAGCTGCAAAAGAGGCTTATGAAAAAACGGAGGTGTACGGATGAGTGAAAAGATAGTTTTTAAAAACGCTCATGACATTCCGCCGATGGCGATGTCTTCCGGGACCACGCTTGGCAGCAAAACGGGATCATGGAGGTCCATGAAACCTATTTTTCACAAGGAAAAATGTATAAAATGTGGGACTTGCTGGAAGTTCTGTCCCAATGGATCTATAAAAAATGGAGAGTATCCTGAGTGGGATTATGATTACTGCAAAGGTTGCGGGATATGTGCTGAAGAGTGCCCCGTAAAGTGTATTGAGATGGTGAGGGAAAGGTGATATTATGGTGAAAAAAGTTATCTACGGAAATCATGCTGTTTCTTATGGAGCGAAAGATGCAAGAGCAGAGGTCATTGCAGCTTATCCTATAACTCCGCAGACACAGGTTGTAGAACTTTTAAGTGAGTTCTGTGCCTCTGGAGAATTAAATGCCAAGTTTATCAAGGTAGAATCCGAACATTCGGCTATGGCTGCATGCGTCGGGGCTTCAGCTACCGGTGCAAGAGCTTTTACGGCTACATCATCCCATGGACTGGCTTTGATGCACGAGATGCTTCACTGGGCTTCAAATGCGAGACATCCCGTTGTAATGGCAAATATTAATAGAGCAATGGGACCACCGTGGAATATATGGACTGACCAAAACGATTCTATAGCGCAGAGAGATACGGGGTGGCTGCAGTTCTACTGTTCTACGAATCAGGAGGTTTACGACACTACACTCATGGCTTTTAAAATATGTGAAAACGATAAAGTTTTACTTCCAGGAATGTTGTCTCTGGACGCTTTCGTACTTTCACACACTTCAGAAGTTGTTGATATGCCACCGCAGGAAGAGATAGACGAGTTTTTACCTCCGTACAATGCCAAATATAAATTGGATTTAGAGGACCCGAGAGCTTTCGGTAGTTTGATGTTCCCTGACTGGTATTATGAACTGAAGTATCACCAGCAAACTTCGATGGAAGAAGCTTTGAAAGTTGTAGAGAAGGTAGGCAAGGAGTTTGGAGATCGTTTTGGAAGACATTATGGTCTCGTTGAAGAGTACAGGATAGAAGATGCTGAGATTATTCTGGTGGTCTCGGGGACGATCGCTCAGACATCTAAGGAAGCTGTAGATGTTTTAAGAAAAGAAGGAATGAAGGTAGGCCTGGTAAGAATGAGAACATTCAGACCATTTCCTAAAGAAAAAATCAGAAAGATTGCATCAAAGGTAAATAAAATCATAGTTATTGACAGAAGCATTTCCTTCGGAAGCGAAGGAGCTTTCTTCACAGAGACAAAAGCCTGTCTATATAACGAAAAAGATAGACCTGAGATATGGGGTGTCATTATAGGATTGGGAGGTAGGGACGTAACTGTTGAGGATATAACGAAGATAGCAAAAAAAGGTAAAGACGGGAAATTTAAAATAAATGAGATTAACTGGTGGGGTGTTAAATTATGAAACTCACAATACCTGAAGAAGAGTTAATGTACGAAGGTACGGTGGACTGTCAGGGATGTGGAGCCTCACTTGCAATGAGATACGCATTGAAAGCACTGGGGAAAAAGACTTTTGTTGTAATTCCTGCGTGCTGCTGGAGTATTATAGCAGGTCCATTTCCATACTCCTCACTACAGGTGCCGTTATACCACACTGCGTTTGAGACGGCTGCTATTGTTTCCTCAGGAATAAAAGCAGGTTTAGAGATGAAAGGTATAGACGCCACTGTGATGGCATGGGCTGGAGACGGAGGAACTTTTGATATAGGGATCCAGGCTCTAAGCGGCGTGGCAGAGAGAAACGATGACATACTATATGTCTGCTATGATAATGAAGCGTATATGAATACGGGTATCCAGAGATCTTCAGCAACGCCTTTCAAAGCATGGACAACGACAACTCCAAGAAAATATCCAAAGGCAAGACCTAAGAAAGATATAGACGAGATACTGGTGGCTCACGAAGTACCGTATGTGGCTACTGCCAGTGTTTCGTACCCTGAGGATTTTATAAAAAAATTGCAAAAAGCTAAAGAGATAAAAGGTACAAGGTTTATTCATGTACTGGCGCCGTGTCCCACAGGGTGGAGATCTCTTCCTGAGCACACGATAAAACTGGCAAGACTTGCAGTCCAGACATGTATCTTCCCGATTTACGAAGTTGAAAACGGAAAATACAAAATAAATATAAAACCTAAAAATCCAAAACCTGTAGATGAGTATTTAAAGTTACAGGGAAGATTTAGACACCTGACAGAAAAGGATATTAAAGACATCCAGGAAATTACTATTAAAAAATGGAAAAAATTATTAAGAAAAGAGGAATTCTCTTAAAATGGAGTGAATACTATGGAAGAAGAATTGTATGAAGTAAGGTTTCATGGAAGGGGCGGCCAGGGCGCAGTGACAGCAGCCACCATACTGGCAGACGCAGCATTTCGTGAAGGTAAAGACGTTCAAGCATTTCCTATATTCGGAGTAGAAAGGAGAGGGGCTCCAGTTGCGGCATTTATGCGAATGGATGCAAAACCTATAGATATCAAAACGCAGATTTATGAACCTGATTCTATTGTAGTACTTGACTCGACATTGTTGGAAGTTGTGGACGTAGCAAAAGGTCTTAAGGAAAATGGCAAAATAATAATCAACTCTTCAAAAAATGCGAGTGAATTCGATTTTGGTAAAGCGAAAGTTTATACCATAGATGCTACTGCAATAGCCGTAAAACATGGTCTCGGGACCAAAACGAATCCGATAGTGAATACCGCCATACTGGGCGCGTACTCGAAAGCTGTTGGCAACGTAAGCATAGAAGCTATTGAAGAAGCGATCAATGAAAAAGCTCCCAGAAAAAAAGAGGAGAACAAGAAAGCTGCTAGAGAAGCATATGAGAAAATAAGAGGGGGATAAAATGGTAAAAATAACTATTGGGGCTATAAATAAAGTGCCCGGCAGTTCGAAAAATTACAAAACTGGAGATTGGAGAACTCTAAAGCCGGTAATAGATATGGAGAAATGTAAAAAATGCTGGATATGCTACAAATTCTGTCCAGAAGGATGCATCAAAAAAACGGATGATGGACCAGAAACAGATTATGACTATTGCAAGGGGTGCGGCATATGTGCATATGAATGCCCCTTTAAGGCAATCGAGATGGTAATGGAGGAGAGATAAATGGCAAAAATAACGATAATGGGAAATATGGCTACGGCTTTGGGAGCAAAATTATCCAGGCCTGACGTCGTACCGGCTTATCCCATAACACCATCCACTTTGTTTCCCGAGAAGATCTCTGAGTACATAGCCGATGGTGAGATGGATGCAGAGATGATCAGAGTAGAATCAGAGCATTCTGCAATGTCCGCCTGTATTGGCGCAAGTGCTTGTGGTGCCAGGGTTTGCACAGCCTCTGCAAGCCAGGGTATAGCCCTGATGAGCGAAATGATGTTCATTGCAGCCGGGATGAGGCTGCCAATAGTCATGGCTGTCGGTAATAGAGCATTGGCAGCTCCGATCAATATATGGTGTGATCATCAGGACACCATATCGCAGAGAGATACGGGATGGCTGCAGTTCTATGCCGAAAGGAACCAAGAAGGATTAGATCTGATGATAATTGCTTTTAAAGTTTGCGAGGACAAACGTGTTCTTTTACCCGGGATGGTGGGCATTGACGCATTTGTTCTCACACACACGACAGAAGCCGTAGACGTGCCGGAACAAGAGTTAGTAGACGAGTTTCTCCCAAAATATAAACTAGAGCTGTCTCTCGATCCTAACAAACCAATGACATTCGGTTCTTTTGGAACTCCAGAGTTTTACCAGGAGTTCAAATATACCCAAGTAAAAGCGATTGAAAAATCGAGTGATGTTATAGATGAAGTATTTGCTGAGTTCAAGAAGAAGTTCGGTAGAGAATACAGAAAGATCATGCCTTATAAATGTGAAGATGCCGATGTAATCATCTTAACTATGGGATCAATGAGCGGCACCGCCCGTGCTGCTGTAAATAAGATGCGTGAAGAAGGTAAAAAAGTTGGATGCTGTAAATTAACTGTATATCGGCCATTTCCCGGTAAAGAATTGATGGATTTAACAAAAAATGCCAGGGTAATAGCTGTTTTGGACAGGGACATATCCCCCGGCTTTGGTGGTGCGTTATATGGGGAAGTGTCAGCTCAGTTTGTAAATGAACCGAAACACCCATTGATCACCGATTATATTATAGGCTTGGGTGGAAGAGACGTCTTAATAGAAAACTTCGAAGAAATATACGATAAATCAATGGACGCTGTAAAAAAAGGCAGGGTAGAGAAGCCAGTTGAATGGATAAATATGAATCAAGAGGTGTTATGATGAAAGAAGAGAAAGAATTATTTTCTGTAGGACACAGAGCCTGTGCAGCGTGCGGCGAGCCCATTGCAGTTAGAGCGGTACTTAATCAAGCAGGTCCTAATACCATAGCCGTCGTCTGTACCGGCTGTTTAGAGGTAGTATCCACAGGCTGGCCTGAGACTGCCTGGGAGATACCTTTGATTCATGCTGCTTTTGAGAACTCTGCTTCCATTGCTTCCGGTATTGAAGTGGCACTGAGAAAACTGGGGAGGGGAGACACGAATGTAATAGCATTCGGAGGAGACGGAGGAACTTTTGACATAGGTTTTCAGGCGTTATCCGGCATGCTGGAAAGAGGACATAACGTAAAATATGTTTGTCTGGATAACGAGGCTTATATGAATACAGGCATACAGCGCTGTTCATCTACGCCTTACGGCGCATCGACTACTACGTCCCCCGCGGGAAAGTACAGCATCGGAGAAGATAAACCGAAAAAACCGTTAGCCGCTATATGTGCAGCACATGATATTCCTTATACTGCTACAGCCACCATTGCTTATCTGGAAGATCTCAAGAAAAAGATGCAAACAGCACTAGACACCGAGGGGCCGTGTTTTATTCATATACTTGTACCATGTCCTACAGGATGGAGGTACCCATCAGAAAAAACGATAGAAATATCGAGAATAGCAGTTGAAACTGGAGTCTTCGTTTTGTGGGAATTAAAAGGAAACGACTTTGATAACATAAATATTACGAAAAAGATCAAAGGAAGAAAGCCGGTAACAGAGTATCTTAAATCTCAGGGGAGGTTTAGACACTTGTTCAAGCCGGAAATGAGACAAGATGTGATAGATAAAATACAGAAAGACGTAGACGAGAAATGTGAGCGTTTTGGCGTTGATCTATAAATTTTCTTTTTATTTTCCTTTTTCTATTCTTTTTTTCAAACTGTGAATCTCTTTTAATCTTTTTTTGTTAAAGATACGAGCAATTCTCTCAAATGCCTCTATTTTATGAACTACACTGTCAAGATATGAGAATACATCTCCTGAGTATATGATGAGATTATATTTCAAAAATGCTTTTGATATTTTTTTTGGGGAGTATCCTTTCAATCTGTATTCTATCATTTTCCTGGAAATCTTCTTGATGGGACATTCGCAGTAAGGATAATCTTTACAATCACAGGTAAAAAACTCCATGATCAGAGGCTCTACGATCTTGATCTCCTTTGGTTTTGCTACGGCCTCCAAGACTTCTCCTGAGAATAGCTTTGCACTTTTTAATTCCAGAGTACTGCGGAGGGTGTTTGTTATATACACATTCTCAAATCGTTCCAGAGAAACTATACTTTCTAAAATATCTTTATTCAGATTTTTCCTGATGAACTCAGCTTCCTCAATACTGAGAAAAGAAACTGAAACCGCTTTTCCGTAAAAAGTAGGCTTATTATCTCTTACGAGCTTAAAATTCTCCAGTATTTTTATTTTTCTCAGATCGATGGGCTGTAAAGAATTTTTATTAAATTCCCAGAGTTTATGATGAGAACAGCAGATATTTGCCAGAAGATTTTCTAAGATCATGTCCTCTGTATATACTATCTCTACATTCTCATCAGAACTTTGAAGCAGTTCAAATGCCACTTTGTCCTCTGTCGTTTCTCTATAATCTTTTAACGGATCGATCAAAAGATATACCTTTCCTTTTTCATGAAAATCGGGTCTTCCGGCTCTTCCGAGCATCTGATGGAATTCTCTCGCTTTTAAGACGATTATCCCCATCTGAAGAGACTCAAATATCACCTGAGAAGACGGGAAATCTACGCCTGCTGACAATGCGGCTGTTGTCACAACGCATTGAATCTTCTGGTTCCAGAACACCTCTTCTGTAGTTTTTCTCTCGACGTAGGAGAGACCTGCATGGTAACTCCTTGCTGTTACTCCTCTGCTCTGAAGATATGAAGCTATCTCTCCGCACTTTCTTCGTGAATACGTAAAAACTATCGTCTGTCCATGATACCCTTTTTTTGATATGGTATTCCACTCTCTTTTTACAAGTTTTCTTATTATCTCCTTCTTTTTATGTTCCTGAGTGAAGATCAGATGTCTTTCCAAGGGTATCGGTCTGTGATCATATATCACCGGCTGTAAATCAAGATCCTGGGCTAACTCGACTGCATTACCTATCGTAGCAGAGAGCCCGATGAACTGGGCTTCTGGGTACAATGTTCGTAATCGTGAAACAAGACCATCGAGTCTTGCACCTCTCTCCTCATCGTCCAGCATGTGAAGCTCATCAATTATTATCGTTCCAATTTCCCCAAGATTTCTCCCAGATCTGAGCAAAAAGTCTATACCTTCATACGTTCCCACGATTATGTCCGCATCTATATCCGTATCCACTATTGGAAACTCCTCTGTTTGTATTCGTGAAATTCCAACTCTCAGTGCAGCTCTGAAGGAATAATTCCTTTTAAACTCCTCGTATTTTTGATTTGCCAAAGCTACTAGAGGTACAAGGAACAAAAGTTTCTTACCTTCAGGAACTTTTGGTATTCCGGCAAGCTCGCCTATTAGAGTCTTTCCCGAGGCCGTCGCTGAAACTATTAAAAGATTTTTACCTTTCAGAAGCCCGTTATCTATTGCCAGAGACTGGGTAGGAAAGAGTTCTGTAATTTTTCTGTTTTTTAAGCTCTTTTTGAGAAACGCGGGAATGGTTAAAGAATCTATTTTCTTTCCCTCGTAAGAATGTGCCGCTATCTCATCGAACTTAGTTATTTCGGGATCGAGATCAAATCTTGGATCAAAAAGTTTCAGAACTTTATCAACGTCCTTCACTCTCCGTAAAACCTTCACAATTCCTTCATTTAGCGTTATATTTTTATATCGCATCTCTCTGAATATCTCTTTTTGGGCGCATTCTTCGCAGATGCGTTCTCCATGATACGTGTATCCCTTTTTCATGGGATTGATCTTTCCCTCTATTAAACAAAACCTGCAGAGATTTATTCTCTCATAAGAAAGATTGAAATCTTCAAGCATCTCCTCCATCTCTGTGCATTTCTCTGTCATATATATCTCTCCCCCCCGGAGAAGAGCTATAGCATCTTTTGGCTTGAGAAGTTCTTCTCCCGACCTGAACCTCTTTGGTCTGTAACCTTTTGACGTCTCCCCCAGAATAAGATTGAATTTTTTAACTTCTTCATTTTCCTTTTTATAAATTTCAAACTCATTCTTCTTATTTCCTCTTCTTATGACTATCATCGTCACTATACATTGTGAGAAGATTTTAAAGGTTACTGTAATGGTAGTTAGTGTGGGGAAGATAACAAACCTTTTTTATCTTCACTGGAAATATCCTTTATGGAAACACGTATCATTAAAATAGATCGAAATAATCCGGATATCAAAAAAATTAAGATAGCATCAGAAATAATCAAAAATGGGGGATTGGTGGCATTTCCCACGGAAACGGTGTACGGCCTTGGAGCGAACTCTCTGAACAGTGAAGCTGTTCTCAGGATCTTTAAGGTAAAAAACAGACCTGCTGATAATCCGATAATAAATCATATAGCGGATAAAGAATGGATCTACAGATTGGCTGAAAAAGTTCCCGAAGAAGCTTTGATACTGGCAGAGGCTTTCTGGCCAGGTCCTCTGACGATGATATTCAAAAAAAAGAAAATTGTGCCCGACGTCGTAACAGCAGGATTGAAAACTGCTTCAATGAGGATGCCAGAAAACAAAATAGCTCTGAATTTAATAAAATACTCCCAATGTCCTATAGCTGCACCCTCTGCAAATATATCGGGGAAGCCGTCGCCTACTACGGCTGACCACGTCATTCACGATCTCTATGGAAAGATAGAGTGCATAATAGACGGAGGAAAGACAAATATAGGTGTGGAATCCACTGTTATCGATCTCACTGTATCTCCTCCTCTTCTCCTGAGACCTGGAGGAGTTACGTACGAGACATTGAAAGAGTTCATAGATATAAAGATTCATCCCGCTGCAGAAGCGATGATCACATTCAATGAAAAATCAGCATCGCCGGGAATGAAATACAGACATTATGCTCCGAAGGCAGAT
>JAGLWR010000027.1 GCA_023133315.1 Methanomicrobia archaeon
AATATATAAGGAAAGATAGTGTTCTACACATAGGAAACACAGTTCATGCCCAGATGGTGAGGACATGAGATGTTGTATCTGCGGAAAGGAAACAGAAATATTACAGGAGGGAATGTGCGAATCCTGTTTCTCAAAGGAAAAATCACCTTTTTCTATAGATAAAATAATAAAACTTCAGATCTGTAAACACTGCGGAGCGTTTTATTTAAATAAATGGGAACACGGAACGATAAGAGATATGACAACAAAAACGGTTTTATACTATCTGAAACCGAAAAAAAACTTTGAAATAGTTGACAGAATAGAAAACATAAAAAAGAATCAGATGCAGATAGATTTTTCCTTCAGAAAAGAAAAGACAGATGTTACTATCAAATTGCTCGCTATCAATGGATTTAAGATAGAAGAGGATCTGTTCTCAGAGATAATCTTTGAGTATACCACATGCCTTACATGTTCCAGAGTTCGTGGAGGATATTATGAGGCTGTGATCCAGATGAGAAGAAAAGAAGGTATACTGGACGAAAAAGAACGAGATGATATTACAGAAATTATAGAAGAAATCACTGAAGAAAATGCTGTTTCGAAGATTATAAATAAAAAAGAAGGGATTGACTTTTATTTTATATCAAAAAAAATGGCAACAAAAACGTTAGAGTTCCTGAGATCGAAGTACGGTGGAAAGATAAAAAAGAGCTTTGAAGTATATGGGAGAGATAAATCCCGGGCAATATCTGTTCTCAGACTGCCGAAGTACAAAAAAGGAATGCTCATTGAACACAACGACGAAATCTTGGTTGTAGAAGAAGCCAGAAACTCCTTGGATGTCAGAACACTCTCGGGAGAGAGAAAAAGATTCTTGTGGAAAACAGTGGATAGAAAAGAGTTTACGGTTTTAGAGAACCCGGAATTAGAAAATGTTATGATCACAGAGATAACTCCTGAAAAGATCCAGGTCATGTCTCTAAAAAATTATGACACGTTTTACCTGAGAAAGAAGGATCTGCCAAAAGATATAAATATAGAAGTTGAAAAAGAGTATAAAGCAATCCGAAGAGAAAATAACCTTGAAATATGGTGGTACTATGGACGTTGAAGATAAGATAAAACTGGTAAACAGATTGCCAACGGAGGAAGTAATAACACGGGAAGAATTAAAAAATATTTTTGAAACGAACGATGCACCTCTGGCATATCAGGGTTTTGAGCCTTCGGGATTGGCACATCTTGGTACAGGACTTATTACCGCTATGAAGACAGTAGACATGACAAATGCAGGTATAAAGTTCATCTTATTTCTGGCAGACTGGCATGCCTGGATCAACGAAAAAATGAGCGGAAACCTGGAATTGATCAGAAAATCCGGGGAATATCTCAAAGAAGTGTGGGGCTCTCTGGGTGTAGACGAAAAAAAAGTAAAATATCTGTGGGCATCTGAACTTTCCAATGACCTATCCTACTGGGAGAAGGTAATAAGGGTAACGAAAAGTACGACAATCGCGCGTATGACCCGCTGTTTGACGATAATGGGTAGAAAAGAGGGAGAGATGCAGAATGTCGCTCAGTATATCTATCCCGCGATGCAGGCTTCTGACATACTCCAGATGGATCTTGATATTGCATGTGCGGGGATGGATCAGAGAAAGGCGCAGATACTTGCCAGAGAAATAAGTGAAAAATTGAGTGTTAAAAAACCTATCTGTGTCCATTATCATCTCCTGATGGGACTCACAGAACCTACAACATCGGGATTCGATAAAGATTTAAAGACGGATCTCGCTATAAGCTCCAAGATGAGTAAATCCGCGCCAAAAGCCAATATTTTTGTCCATGACACGGAGGAAGAGATAAGAGAAAAGATAAAAGGAGCTTACTGTCCTGCAAAACTCGTAGAGAACAATCCAATCCTCGAGATCGCCCAATATATCGTTTTTAGAGGAGAAGAGAAAGAATTCACAATCCATAGACCCGAAAAGTTTGGGGGGGACACAACGTTCTGGAGATATGAAGAATTAAAAAATAAATTCAGAGAAGGAGATGTTCATCCTTTAGACCTGAAAAATAGTATCTCGGAAAAGTTAATAAAAATACTTGAACCGTGTAGAAAACATTTTGAGAATAAGAAAGATATCATAGACGAGTTATTAAGAGGTACGTCTCGATGAAGTTCCTTATCTTGGGATTCGGTAAAATAGGAAAAACCTTAGCTGATTATCTTCAGAAATACGAGATAGGTGTCATTGACTCTGACAAAACGGCATTGAAAACAGCTGCAAAGTCTGGATTTGAAATATATAACGAAGATATTACCAAAAATTCGATAATAGATATAATGAGAGGGTATGACTGCGTTATCAGTGCTGTAACGTATAAATTCAACTATGAACTTGCAAAAAAAGCCGTGAAGGCTAAAACTAATTTCTGCGATCTTGGTGGGAACGATACAATCGTTGATAAAGAGCTGAGCCTTCATGAAGAAGCTAAAAAAGAAGAAATAATCATTCTTCCTGACTGCGGACTTGCTCCGGGCCTGGTGGATATTCTGGCAGCCTTTGCTTACTCTGAAGACTGCAGAGAAATAAGGATGAGAGTCGGAGGTCTTCCACAAACTCCGCAAGGTCCATTAAAATATAAAATAGTATTTTCTCCCGAGGGGTTAATAAATGAGTACGTAGAAAAAGTGAGAATAATAAAAAACTCTAAGATAGCGTATGTAGAGCCGTTAACGGGATTGGAAGAGATAACGTTTGGGGATGAAGTTTATGAAGCATTTTATACCTCTGGAGGGACATCTACTCTGCCAAAAACTTTTGAGAATAAACTAACTTATCTTGATTATAAAACTATCAGATTTCCTGGACACTGTAATCTAATAAAACCTGTATTGGAAATGGGATTTGCCGGTACAGAAGAGAAAGAGATCGATGGAAAATTAATAACTCCAAGAGAAGTATTGATACATTTACTCTCTAAAAATCTCAGTTATGAAAGTAAAGACACGGTACTTCTCAGAATCACTGCAGAAGGAGAAAAAAGAACAATTTTTGAGTTACTGGATTATGAAAAAGAGTTTACAGCAATGGCAAGAACTACTGCATATCCTGCAGCTCTTTCTTCTATTCTTGTCACGGAAAGTGATATCGCGGGAGCGATTCCTCAAGAAATTTTAATCCCGAAACTGATAAGTGAAAAACAATATGTGAAAGAACTGGAAAAAAAGGATATCAATATCAAGAAGAAAATTGAAAAAATATAAAAACAATAACTCGGTAACATGTACGGGGCAGAGATCAAAACTGCCCAGGAGGATCTAGCATGAAAAATATTCTCGTAACTGGAGCTTGTGGCCAGATAGGGTCTGAATTAGTGGAAAAACTGAGAGAAAAGTATGGCAATGAAAACGTTGTGGCAACGGGTCATAAAACGCCTCCTACAGAGAAGATGCGAAAAGCGGGACCATTTGAATATATTGACGTAGTTCGCAAGGAGGAAATAGCGAATGTTGTAAAAAAATATGATATAGGCACGATCTATCACATGGGCGCTATTCTCTCCGCCGTGGGGGAGCAGAAACCTCAGCTTGCATTTAACGTAAATCTTATCGGACTGTACAATGTCCTGAAAGTAGGAAGAGAACAGAAGCTTGAACGTATCATGGTACCGAGTTCCATCGCAGCATTCGGCCCCGATACTCCCAAGGATAACACACCGAATGAAACCATCCTGCGTCCCACGACAATGTACGGAGTCACAAAAGTAGCTGGAGAACTTCTTGGAGACTATTACTTCCATAAATTTGGAGTAGACGTGAGGGGTATGCGATTTCCGGGAATTATCAGCAGCGAGACATTACCCGGTGGCGGAACGACCGATTATGCTGTTGCGATATACTACGAAGCGATAAAAAATAAGAGATACACGTGCTTTGTACGTGAAGATACCGTACTCCCTATGATGTACATGCCAGACGCCACTAAAGCTCTCATGGATCTGGCTGAAGCTGATGTCTCTAAACTGAAACATCACTGCGACTTCAACGTCAATGCGATGAGTTTCTCTGCTGGAGAGCTTGCTGCTTCGATTAAGAAACATATACCTGAATTCGTCTGCGAGTATAAACCTGATTACCGGCAAGAAATTGCGGATTCGTGGCCGAGATCCCTTAATGATTCAGCAGCGAGAAAAGAATGGGGATGGAAACCGAAGTACGATCTTCCCGCCATGACAAAAGATATGCTGGAGAAATTGTCAAAGAAGCTTAAATAATGAATAAAAAGGTTGAAGAATACTATGAAAACATCAAAGGGGAGCGCAAAATTTCTAATTGGAGATAGGATCTATCTCAGACCGATAGAACCAGAAGATTTACCGTTAATTCAAAGATGGATCAATGACCCTGAGATAAGAATCCTGGAAGGCGAGGTTCTACCTACGAGTATATCGGACGAAAAGGAATGGCTTGAAAATCTATACAAAGATAAGAGCAAAGTATGGTTTGTTGTTGCTCTAAAAGATAACGACAAGATGATAGGAACGGGAGGTTTTTTGAGAATCTATTATATATGGAGGAACGCAGACCTCAGCATTATGATTGGGGAGAAAGAAGAATGGGGCAAAGGATACGGAACTGAGGCGATACGTCTTTTACTAAGTTATGGATTCGAAGCCCTAAATTTCCACAGGATATCCCTTGGTGTCTTCGATTTTAACAAAAGAGCTATACGCGCTTATAAAAAAGCAGGATTCAAAAAAGAAGGCGTATTAAGAGACGGTTATTATTGTAACAGCAAGTACCATGATGTTATCATGATGAGTATTCTGGAGGGTGAATTCTGAGAACTGCGGGAAAAGAAGTGCTAGTAATGAAATCTATCGTTTGACAGAATAAAGTTAAAAAGCCTTTCTCTCAATTATCTTTATGAATATCCTCATGATAGGGATGTACCCTCCCAACATAGGAGGGATAGCTACACACATCTATTATCTCAAGAAGGAGCTCGAAAAAAATCATAATATTTATGTTCTCAACTACGGAAAGTCTCAAGAAGACAGAGTTTTTTCCACATATGCCCCTAAAAAATTCAGAGGGTTCTTTTTTCTGTCGAGTGGAGGCAGTAAAATTCTAAAAATTATAAAAAAATACGATATAGACATTATTCATTCTCACTACATACTTCCCTCAGGTCTTTTAGGTGTCTTTGGGAAATTTTTTACTAAAAGAAAACTGATTATCTCTGCTCATGGGAGTGACGTGAATATTCTGATGAAAAAGAAATATGGACGTTGTATATGCAAATATGTCTTAAAAAAGAGTGATTACCTGATAGCCAACAGTAAAAGTGTTGCAGAAAACCTGAGTAAATATAATAGAGTGGAGATAGTTTATAACGGTGTAGATTTGAACCGATTTTATCCAAAATCCTATAAAAGAGAAGGGGTGACGTATATAGGCGCATTGACAAAAGAAAAGAGCGTGGATACGCTTCTGAAAGCATGGAAAAATCCATGGATCGTAGGAGACGGTCCCGAACGATCGAACTTAGAAAAAGTTGGAGGTACGTTCTTTGGTTACAGACTTGATACGGAAGAGATTCTCAACGAAAGTAAAGTTCTCGTTCTGCCGTCAAGAAAGGAAGGATTTGGGATGGTGTTATTAGAAGCCATGGCATGCGGCACCCCTGTTATAGCAAGAAATATCCCGGGGATTAGTGAAATAGTAAAAAACAATTATAATGGATATTTGTTTGAAAAAGACTCAGAATTAAAAGGATTAATAGAGAAAATTCTAGAAGATGAAAATTTAAGAGAAAAATTTATCAAGAATGGGTTAAAAACAGTGAAAAATTTCACATGGGAGAAAACAGCTGAAAAAGTTCTGAAAATATATGAGATGGTGCTTGATTATTCAAAAAGAATTTAAATCTATACAGTGAGGTAAACGTATGAAAATTGAAGAGCCGTGGACTGAGAAATACAGACCGAAAACATTGGATGAGATACTCGGTAGAGATTATATTGTAGCGAGGCTTAAATCCTATGTCCAGAACAGATCAATGCCTCATATGCTCTTTGCAGGACCTGCTGGTGTCGGAAAAACAACTTCTGCCTTATGTTTGGCACAAGATCTTTTTGGCGAGTACTGGTACCAGAATTTTCAGGAAACGAACGCTTCTGACGAGAGAGGGATAAATGTCGTAAGGGAAAAAATAAAAAATTTTGCCAGAACAAAAGCAATAGGGGGAGATTTCAAGATAATATTCCTGGATGAAGCCGATGCTTTGACATCTGATGCTCAAAATGCTTTGAGGAGAACTATGGAAATCTTTGCAAGATCTTGTAGATTTATATTATCATGCAATTATTCTTCGAAGATAATAGGGCCGATCCAGTCGAGATGTGCTGTTTTCAGGTTTGGACCTCTCGACGAGAAAGCTATTTTGAAAATGATCGATAGAATATCAAAAAATGAGACCTTGACCCTTACGAAGAGCGGAAAAAAAGCGATAGTCTATGTATCCGAAGGAGACATGCGAAAAGCAGTCAATACATTGCAGGCTGCTGCATTTTTGGAGAAAGAGATCGATGAAGAACTTATATATCAGGTGGCCACGAAAGCAAAACCTGTCGAAATAAAAGAGATGATCATCTTAGCATTGAATGGTGAATTTTTAAAAGCTAGAAACAAACTTGATACCCTTCTCTTAAAATATGGATTATCCGGAGAGGATATCCTGAGACAGATCCATAGAGAGATCTTCACTCTGGATATTGACGAAGAAAAGAAGATAAAACTTGTCGATGTGACAGGAGAGCATGATTTCAGACTTGTAGAGGGGAGTAATGAGCGAATACAGATAGAAGCGCTGCTGGCAAAATTTGCCGTGATATAAATGTTCGTTGAGAAGTACAGACCTAAAACGTTTTCAGATATAGCCGGACAAAAAGCCGGCTTAAAAGAGTTAATATCCTGGATAAACACGTGGGGAACTGATAAAAAAGCGTGTTTGCTTTGCGGTCCATCGGGGAATGGAAAAACAACGTCTGTATACGTTCTTGCCGACGAAATGAACTTTGACATTGTAGAGATGAATGCCAGCGACAAGAGAAACGCTGAGGTCATTGAAAAGATCGTCGGCAATGCCTCGCAGACATACACGTTGGATGGAAAAAAAAAGATAATAGTTCTCGATGAAGCTGACAACATCTACGGCACCGCGGATAGAGGGGGGGTTAAGGCTCTGGTAAAGATCATTTCAGAAACGAGGTTTCCTATAATCTTAATTGCAAACGAGTACTGGAACGTCTCTCCACGTATAAGGGAGCAATGCAAAATGATACGCTACCCGAAACTTCGTTACCCTAGCATTGCCAAAGTTTTGAGGGGGATAGCCAAGAAAGAGGGAATACACGTCTCAGATTCACAGATTATAACCCTCGCAAAGAATTCTGAAGGAAACCTGAGAGCTGCTCTCAACGATCTTGAAAATTACAGAGAGGATATAGATAAGATAGGTACTTTGAGAGACACGAAGACGAGTATATTTCATGCGATCGCAAAAGTTTTCAACAGAAAAAGCTGTGACGTAAGGGAAGCATTCTGGAATATCGATAAATCCCCTGATGAGATACTCCTGTGGATAGACGAAAATCTCCCAAAGAGCTACGAAAAAAGAGACCTCTGCGAAGCGTATCAGATGCTCTCCAAAGCAGATATATACCTGGCAAGAACGAGAAGAAGACAGCAGTACAAATTATGGGGGTATGCTATGGACCTCATGAGCTCCGGAGTGTCTGTAGTAAGAAAAGGAACAGTTACGTTTGCCAAGTTTTCTCCTCCAGCGTACTTTACAAAGCTTGCAAGAACAAAAGCCGAAAGAACGATCAAAAAGAGCATTACAACGAAAATATCAAAAAAATGTCACTGCTCTACAAAAATAGCGAAACAATATTTGCCGCTGGCAAAACACTTCGGAGAGTATTTTGAACTTGAAGAAAAGGAAATTAAATTCTTGAAATGAAATTTTTACTTTCATAACAACTCGATGAAATTTTCTCCGGTTGCATATGTGAACTCTCTATCGCTCCCTGCTACCACGAGTACGTCTTTTCCATGTCCCCATGGATCCTTGAAATATGTGAATCCTTCTTGAGAGCCGTTACCTGTGATCCAGTACTCTTTTTGAGATAATCCTTTCTCGACGAGTTCGTACGTTATCTTATTTGCAGGATCGGTTTTTCCACAGGGGGGACAGGGACCGCCAACGAGTATAAAATTATAACTCATTTTGTGAGATTCTTCTATTTGATCATCGTATAATACTCCACAATTGAGAGATTCTGCTATTTTATCCGCTATTTCACGATCAGCTGCCTCTCTCCCAACGATGACGATGCAGTTAGCTTCTTTCGTACTCGGTATTCTCAACACGTGCTCTGGAAATAGATTATCTTCGACGTCTCTATAGAAGAATCTACATTTTAAAACAGCGTAAGGATTACTGAGCCCTATAACCGTTTTAAAAAGCCAGATGTGTAAGTCCCCCGATTCCAATTTATCATATTTTGAGATGAAAAACTCCTCACCATCGAAAAATATAATCACTCTGTCCTTTTGCGTGTCGACACTCTCTATTATTATCTCGTGTTTTTTAACCTGTGCCGTCTGCCCTTCGTAGAGTATTACCTCTTTTAGCTCATCGAAGCATGGGAGAGCAGAGATATAAAAAGCAAAGGAAAGTCTATCAATCTCTCTACCCAAAAACGTTATCTCGAACTCTATTTCCAGTGATTCTCCCTCTTTCAAAACATAGTCATTATCGTCTATTCTCAGTGTAACTTCGTACTTTTCATTTGTTATTCTGTAATCAACAAGTTCTATTTCTTTACCTTCAACGAAAATACTTTCCCCCCTGTATACAAACGCATTTGCTCTTTTTTCTGCTCCGAGAGACGTAATAACCAGAATAAATAGTAAAAAAAATACGAGACATGATTTCCTGATCATAATATCGCCGTTAAATACTACGTCAGCAATCCTTAAAAACGTTCCGAGAAATGTCTGAGTTTTTAGTATGGTGAGAAGTTACTAACAGTTTTATAATATGTCCATAGTAAACCTTTAATTCTCCTGTTCCATTATTTAGTATATGAGGAAAAGTGTGCTCCTTGAGGATATAAAGAAGGCGAGGATAAAAGGGAAGATTCCCTACAAGTTCAGGCCTAGAGATATAAAGGAAAAATGCCCCGGATTTGCTCGATCTACGTATTACTCTTTTTTATCAAGGCACATACGCGGAAGAGAGTACAAAGAATATTTCATAAGATACTCGAGAGGAATCTACAGTTTAAAAAACGATCCTGTGGTCAATGAACGAAGTTTACTGGAGTTCGGATTATGAACATAGAGGAGTATGTAGGGACGGATAAAGTATTTTTTGCGCCCTCAGGAAGTATGGCTATCTTTTCTGTTCTCTACCCATTCAGAAAAAAAACTCTCGGAATACCAGATCAAGGATCTTTTAAGAATATTTTAAAGATTGCAGAGCTTTTAGATCTGCAACACAAATTTATAACAACAGAAAAAGGTATAATATTACCAGAAAAGATAAAAAATGTAGAAATATTCATTTTTTCTTCATTTTCCGGATATCTGGTAGAGAATAACGTTGAAAAAATAGTTTCTCACTGCAAAAAAAATGGAATACTCTCTATTGAAGACGTCTCATCAGGATTTTCACATCCCCGATTTGGAAAAGGAGATATCCTAATCTGTTCCACGGGGAGTCCTAAAATTCTAGAATGCGGCTGGGGCGGATTTGCAGCATACAGAGGAATTGAAAACTCCACGATCTTTGATTACATGAAATCACCTAGAGAATATGAAGAAAAATTAAAAATACAGGTAGAAAATGCAGAATTCAAACTTCAAAAGTTACTGAAATACAGTAAAATCTTAAAAGATTTTAATTTCGAAGTTTTTTTTAGAGATTTAAACGGCATTTCTGTTTTCGTGAAATTAAGATCTCCAAAAAAATTTTTAAAGATATTAAATAAAGAGATAACACCGGATATAGGAAAATCCTTATTTACAAAATGTCCGAGATTTGATAGAATTCTTGAGGAAGGATTTGTCATAGAAACAATAAAAATATGGGAAAGAAATGAAGATGAAATCTTGGATATTGGAAGAAAAATAGAGAAGGTGATAACATGTTTGGGCACATGAAAAAATATTTGTTGACAGGATTGGTAATCGTTATTCCAGTTGCGGCTACCGCCTACATATTCTATTATGTTGTTAGATGGTTCAATTCTATCATTGAGGATTTGCTTTCCGAGTTCCTTTACAGATACCTCCCCGAGATCCCAGGACTCAGCATGATGATCTCACTGATCTTGATCTTCGTAATAGGTTTTTTTGCCAGCATTTCGATTGGAAAGACTGCTTTAAAATATGTAGATAGATGGATAGGTAAGATTCCCCTGGTCAGCGAACTTTATTTCACCCTTAAGCAGGCTTCAGAAACCATACTGATCCAGGAAGAAGGATTTAAAAGAGTTGTTCTTCTGGAATATCCAAGAAAAGGAATTTTAGCCTTAGGATTTGTCACAGGAGAAAGTTACAAGGAAATAAAAGAATCAGCGGGTAACAACAAATTAATAAATGTTTTCATCCCGACATCACCGAATCCTACCTCGGGATACCTAATCTTTGTTCCAAAATCCGAGGTGAAAGACGTGGATATCTCCGTCCAGGAAGCCATGAAAATAATAATCTCCGGTGGATTCATAAAAAGAGAAGAGTGGAAGGAAAAATAACTAAGAACCTATTTATTTAAACTTTGTTTCATAAGATCATCGATAGTCATCTCTTCTTCCTTTTTTGTTTGGACTCCATGACCTATCTTGTTCAATATATCTTCCGAGGTTTTTTCTTTGTCAAATACGACAAATCCTTTTTTTGTATACGGGTCTATAAATACTCGGTATACTGAAATATCTATCCCGAGATTGTACTGTATTTTCCTTGCGTCTTCTAGGGTTATATCCTCAACTTCAAAATCTATTCTTTTGAGCATTTTATCACCTTCAGAAATATCTTTTTATGTCTATGTACGTCTTTCTGTAAAGTTCACTTTTTCTCGTTTTTTCAATGAAATCTTTTGTTCTCAGATATTTGTCTTTTTT
>JAGLWR010000028.1 GCA_023133315.1 Methanomicrobia archaeon
TGTTCTCTCATCAGTGTTATATCAACATCGGTAGTCGTTACTCCTGGATTGACATACACGTTATCCACTTCGTTGGGCTCGTATCTGGGTGTTCCGGAAACCTGTTCGGCATGGACAGTATACGATCCTGTAATTATCGGCACCGGTACGAGAGGCATTAAGTACATTCCATCGGCCTCGGTAAATACCGAGATTGAGAATGATGGCGTAGGAGTGAGCCACGCCCTCACCGTAGCATTTTCTATCTCTTCCAATGGATCGTACACATCATCCTGGTCAAAGTCTTCATATATCCTTCCGGATATACTTCCTGTCTCTGCATCCATGGCAAAGTTCTCCGTATTCCATCCTGAGTCTATAAAGACGTTATGCTGGGCATTCTGGAACAGATCAACTGTTACGTCGACCAGGTGACTCATTTCAGATGTTATATCTGTTAATATATAATATCCATACGAATCCGTGGTCGTTGTCGGATTCAAAGTTACGACCGCATTTCTAATACCTTCTGTCACGGTATTTTCTCCGGTTCCTATGCAGTCATACGCCCCATCAGGCTCGAAGGGATTGGCTGGATCAGGACCATCGTAGTCTCCTGCTACATTACATATGTCAAGATCGTAAACAGGATCTCCTCCCGATAGATCTCCGACATCACCTACGGCTATACCACCGTCGAAGAAAACAACTCCCTGGAGTATTCCGTAATCCATCGAAGTCAGGAGCTCCATTGAGAAGTCCTGCCAAGTATGATTCCACGGCGTATCACTGTTCAATCCAACGTTTCTCTGCGGTTGTGGCTTGTAACCGTTCGCTGTGGCTACCAATGTATGAATTGCAGGATACGTAGAACCCACAGGCATATATGGCGCAAGTTGCCCTATTATATAGTACCCTACATCGTCTGTCGGACACTGTCTGTACGCTCCAGGCAACCACACCTTTGCATTATCATCTCTATCCGTAAGTCTTTCATTTGGACTGCCGGGTGCATAAACCAACCCCTCAATCCATCCGTCAGGAACTGTCTGAAGACCGCAGCATGGAATGTGGTTTCCATCGTCGTCTGTTATATCTTCTTCAGTTCCCTTATTGTCGTAGTCCCAATTATTATAGGTATTCGTTGTGAATACACCGTATGCCATCTCATGATCTATATGTGTAAATTTAAGCCAGTATCTGGCGTCATTACCATTTGGCAGTAACGGCACGTCTGCGAATATGAAGTTATAGTCAACTCCAAGCGGTGTATACGTGTACGTGTCGGTAGTCGAGATCGTAGTCATCTCCAATCCCGGTATTTCTACAGTCACACCGCCAATTTCTTCTCCCGCATCATAAGTACCGCTTATATCGGCATCGACATACACTATTCCGAGAACTACACCCGTATTCCCAAGCTCTTTGCACAGCTCGAAATCATTGTCCTCGTTTATCTCGTTAAATTCAACAGTTATGTTATTCAGGCACTTTGCAGGATAATTTGTTTTCGCTGCATTGACTGTGTATTCTGTCTCGTCCAGATGTACCTTCGGCGTTGATACTGAACATTCTATCAGGTAGTATCCCTCCAAATCCGTATTATCTATGGTTGGGGTCTCTGTGGCGTCATAATTATACGTTGCTACCTCATTCGTCATTAAGGGATTCGGGTTCGTTCTCTGCTTCGTTCCGTTCACATCGGCATCCACTATAGGTTTGTAAGTATCGCAGTCTAACACGAATCCGTCTATGAATCCAAACCACCTGAACAATGTAGTTACACCCAGAGGTGTTACAACGTTCCACGTTACAGGGATCGACGTCCACGTTCTCCAGCAGCTGTCCTTTTCATACCAGAGTGTATACCATAATCCTAGGAAAACTTCATTTATAGGTAGAACTCCATTTTGCTGATCATTGAACTCATATTCTCCACCGTCTACCGTATTTTTCTGCCAGTATGGTAACCCTATGCCATTGTCTGGGTTACCTATTGTTACCGTTGCGTTCTTTAAATATAAGTCACCTACTATGTCTGTAAAGGTTTTATCTTCATGCACCTCTCCTTCTATCCCTCTAGCTTTTCTGGAAAGATCGAAGTTTATATTTGGAGTTTCTGAATGGACTGTAACAGTGCTTGGGTATATCTCTGGATCGTATGTTTCTATCAAACCATATACATCGCTTTCATACCACAGTGCTCTCGCTCTTAAAGCGTAATTACCAGCTGGTATTCCCCATGGAGCATTGTTCACAATTATTGCTCCTAGCGGTGGAGGGGGTGCAACTCCGAAGTTCCATACTAGATAGTATCCTTCTATATCACTTACAACATTATAGCTCGTATTCTGCACCCATACCTCGGCGTTGCTGCCGTATAATGAAAGATATAGGTCTACATATCCTGATATTAATCCATCAGGTCCTCCTGCAGGGGGTGTTGTTCCGTCCTTTTTGTTTAGAGGATAGTTAAATGACCACCCTAGGAACGGTACTGTAGTTTCAAAGGCTCTTCTATCCGCCCACCAGACCTCTATGTTATTATCAAATAGATATCTTAGCGTAGAAGGACTCGGCGGAATCGGATACTCCCATTTTTCTTTATAGAATCCGGAATACTCTGCCGTTCCTGTATATCTGTTCCAGAACATGTCCCAATCATGCGTTATACGTACATTTAAGATGGTATAATACCCTGTTGAATCTGCAATAGAGGAATAGTTATCGTCGTTTGATGTAGGATCTGTTGACTTTCCTGAAAGTTTTACCACTGCCTCGAATAATGAAGTCTCGTTGGGATCGAAATTTGAGTTATCATTAGCATCGTCCCACACAGACCCTTCTATCCTTCCTATCTTTCTTGTAGCTCCGAAGTTTTTATTGATGAGAGACTGGATGTCTACTCTCTCAAACATGTCGTGATAGTTCGGCACTAATGGTGTCGCATACTCCCATACCAAGTGATCTCCTTTAGGAATACCAGTGATAAGGTATGTACCGAGAGCATCTGTAATGTTCAACGCCCATGCAGTTGTATAAGATGCTGGGACACCATCGTAGAACGGCACATATCCCGCGGGTGCTCCTTCCAGAGGCACGGTCACAACATGACCTGGCAACGGCTTATTTTTATCCTTGTCGTATACCGTACCTTTAAGATCGCCTGTTAACTTATTAATCTGAATATTTAACGGTGTAGGGGGTATTCCCAATGATAAATCAGTGACATCCATATCTACCGTCGTTTGAACATTTGAATGAGCTATGAAGTATCCTGGAGCGTCTGCAGTGACGACGTGTCCCGGCGGTCCGGCTTTTATGACGAGCGTATCGTACTGACCGTAAATATCTTGAGTATCCGCAATGCTGACGTAATATCCGTACGAATCTGTGAATACACTGTCTTTTCCGGATACAGTCATCTCTGCATCTTTCACCCCTTCTCCCTCGTTGCTGAATCCGAACGATGCATTCCAGTCGTACCATATGTATCCTGATACCGATCCGGTGATTTTACCAGCTGCATCATCTGGAAGTCTGAAATCAACTATTGTAACGTTTCCATACGTTACCTGTTGACTTATCTTTGCCTTATTATCGTAATTCGGGAATCCAGCAAGATCCCATGTATAATCTTCTGCGTGTACCGTATAACTTCCTATCGGTACCTCGACAAACTCGTAAAATCCATTGCTATCCGTATACGTCTCTCTTCCCGCACACGTTACCTTTATATCGGCTATTCCCTGGTCTGTATCCCATTCCGTAACTTTTCCTTTGAGTATTCCCGTATGTTTCTTTATATGGAACTCCTGCCATACTGTCGTCTGCGGTACTGGCTTGACATACTCTGTAGTTGAGAAATAGCCACTTTTTGATACTTTTAATAAATATTCTGTCGTTTTATACGCAAATCCTTCGACATCGTCCCACCACGACCATCTCTTGACGGGGAGGTTCTCGATGACGTAATATCCAAATGAATCTGTAGTCGTGGATATTCCTGAATTTGGAATCTCAACGGTGGCGTTAGCTACAGGTATCCAGTCGCTGTCATACTGTAATACCCTCCCGAAGATGGTGCACGGATTTTCGTCCAAGACAAAGTCCTGAATTATATCCTGTCCTATGGTACACACAACTAGAGCTTTCTTCGATTTGTGATCGAGCAGTCCTGTTGCATCTGGTTCGGGATCAGAGGCAACGACCCAGTACGTACCGCACGGTACGCCTATGAATATATAGTATCCAGCTTTATCTGTGGTTATTTCGAGTCCTAATCCAGGTATTTCTACCTCTGCGTACTCTATGGGCGCACCATTAGAGACTATTCCAGAAATATCGTTCTCACACTCCTGAGAAGCCACATCCATCTGGAAACTGAGTGTTTCAGTCTGTCCTGCGTGAATATACTGTGCATATACGGGCGGGAATGAGTTCGGAGGGTTGAAATTACCCGATGGGTCTCCTCCTGCAGGATTAGTCGCATCATCATAGTAGTACACTTCTGTACCGTATCCCTGTGCTTTTGCCACGACTGTGTACATTCCTGCGGGTATCTGCTCTATTTTATAATACCCCGATGCATCAGTCGTCGCCGAAAGATTCAATCCTGGTATCGATACTATTGCATTAGGAATCGGATTCGTAGCCATATCCCGTACAAAACCTTCCAGTTTTCCTGGATTTAATGTTAATGAGAAATCTAGAACTTTGGAACCGAGATCTGTATTTATTCCGTATATGGTCTTGAATTGAGGTGAGTACTCCTCTCTTGTCACTCTTATCTCATAATTACCTTTCTGAAGACCTTTTAAAACATAATTTCCAAATCTATCGGTAAATCCTTCTATTATGTGCTGTCCATCTGGTGGTCCTGGTGGAAGAAATGCATCGTGAACAGCGCTTGCCAGCGCCCAAGGCGCTGTGGTTCCTCTCGGATACGCGATGACTCGTGCTCCTATGATCGGAGCTCCCGATGTATCTGTGACTCTCCCGATAACTGCATCCGCCCTTTCCAGGAAGGTACCATTACAATCGAATCCTGGAGCATAAATATCAATATTCCTCGTTTTTGTAACGTATCCGTCCATTCTGAACGTTAAATAGTGTTTTCCAAAGAACGTGGCGAACGGACCTGCCGCCCATGCCCCATTAGGTGCCATTGTTGTCGCAATCGGAACCGGGTTATCGTCAAAATACACACTGACCCCTACCAATGCCTCATTAGGAACCAGGAAACTACCATCATCCTCTGTACCTGCCGGATTAAACCACGGATCCCAGTCGTCGTTGGGATCTATAATCCCATCAAAGAGTAACCCGTTTTTATACGTGTCTCCGCCTATGTCTTCAAAAATAGATCCATTTATACTAAAAGCAGGAATCATTAATGCAGCGGGCTGCGCCTTAACTGTATCTATATTATTTATACTAATTACACTCAGCAAAAAAGCTACACACACACAAATACTCATATACTTCTTTATTTCTAACTTCATATCGGTCCCTCCATTATATTAATTATTTTTATTTTATTTGAATTATCTCTTTCATTTTTCATTTCAATCACTTTGATGTTCAACGGTTGCATATTATACTTCTATTACTCCTTATCCTTTAAATACTTTTCGGACAGCATCACTATTTTGCATTGCTCGTTTTTATATTCATCTACTGTATATCAATACTGCATCTATTTAAATAGTTTTCGGTCAGTAATATTGATGAGCAATAATAAATTGAGGGAATATGTACAATAAACGAACATAGATTCGTTTAAAAATAAAAAAATGCAGAAATTGTTTTCAACAATTTCTGTTTATTCTTTGTAGAAAGCTTTGTAGGCTCTATACGTTTCGTAAATATCTGCTTTGGAAGCTACCTCGAAGGGAGAGTGCATTCCCAGAATAGCCGGACCGCAGTCTATGACATCCATGTTATAGTTCGCCAAGAATTTTGCTATTGTTCCTCCTCCACCTTCATCAACTTTTCCCAGTTCGGCGGCCTGCCAGGTTATATTATCTTTGTTAAATATACGCCTTATTTCTGCTGCAAACTCTGCTGTTGTCTCATTTGTTGAGTATTTTCCTCCTGAACCTGTGTATCTCTCTACAACAACGCCGTACCCAAGTTTTGCGGCATTGTGTTTCTCCTGCGCATCTTTGAACGTTGGGTTCAATGCGGCTGCTACATCTGCGGAAAGTACTTTGGAGTTTTCAAAAACAGAAACGAGATCTCTCAATTGTGGAGAGTCCATGATCTTTATCAGAAAATTCTCAAATGCCTTTGATTTCATTCCTGTCGCTCCTTCGCTTCCTATCTCCTCCCTGTCTACGGCTATAAGAACACAGGTATACTCAGGATTTTCAGTCTCGAGGATCGCTTTCAGCGACGTAAACGCACAGATTCTATCATCGTGTCCGTATGCACCTACACAGCTTTTATCAATTCCGACGTCACGAGCCTTGAAGTTCGGTACAAACTGGATCTCTGCAGAAACTAGATCTTCTTCTTCTATGCCGTAAGTTTTCTCAAGAAGTTCCAATATAAACCCTTTCACTTTTTCTTTCTCTTTCCCTTTATCTTCCTTTCTCATCGATCCGAAAAGTATATTCAATTCTTCTCCGGCGATCCCTTCAAAGAACTTCTTCTCTCCTTGAATTTTTTTTGCGAGATGGGGAAGAAGGTCACACACCGTAAATACGGGATCTCCAGGATCCTCGCCTAAAACTATGTTAAGTTTTTCTCCATTCTCCTTCACAATTACTCCATGCATCGCTAACGGTATGGAAACCCACTGGTATTTTTTTATGCCACCATAATAATGAGTTTTTAAAAGAGCAAGTTCCTCTTCTTCGTACACAGGATTGGGCTTTAAATCCAGTCTTGGAGAGTCTACGTGGGAAGCTACTATTCTAAGACCTTCCTTAAGATCTTTTTTACCCCTTACAACTAATATAACAGATTTATTCCTGTTTACCTCATAAATCTTATCTCCACCTTTTTCTATCGGCAAAAATCCACTTTTCTCAGCCGTAGAAACTATGTAGTCTACAGCTTCCCTCTCAGTTTTACATCTGCTCAGAAAATCGCAGTATTCACTGCAGAATTTAAATACTTTCTCTTTATCGAGTTTTAACCATGCAGTCTCTTTCATTACGTTCACCTCTGTACTTTTCTACCTTCAAAAACAATCCTTCAATACTTTTTACAATTACTTTTTCTTCTTTTCTGATGAACTCATCGCTTTCTGCTTTCCAGAACTCAGTTCCAATTTTTATCTGCCCCGTAGGGTTGATATCCTCTACTACTAACCCTACCCGATTTATAAGACTTTCCATCCCGAGAAGGCTCTTTTTATCCAGTATGTGCCACACCTTGGTCACAATAAAAATATCCTTTATTATTAATATAGAAATAAGAATTAAAAAATATCTGAAAGGAAACCTAGTAATAATATAGATCGCGATGAGTCCTATCTCATCGAGAAGTAACGCGAAGAGCATCAGTTTTTCTTTCATACACTCACTACCTGAAAAATTATAAAAACTTTCTCTCATTAGAGTACACATGAGAAATTTAATAGATCATCTGATAGGATATAAATATATAAAATTCGAATCTGTAAAAAAAGCATTTGAAAATGTAGATAGAAAATTATTTGTTCCTGAGAGTCTTCAAGATGGAGCTTACTCTGATCATCCGTTACCAATAGGTTTTGGCCAGACAATTTCCGCTCCTTCGATGATCGCGATAATGCTCGAAGCATTAGATTTGAAGAAAGGAGATAAAGTTCTTGAAATAGGAACGGGGTCGGGGTACAATGCAGCTCTGATTTCTGAGATTGTGGGCGAGAATGTTTTCAGTATTGAGAGAATACCAGAACTGGCTGAATTTGCTAAAAACAATCTAAAAAAAGCTGGATATAAAGTTAAAGTTTTCATAGGAGATGGAACCCTTGGATACGAAGGAGAAGCACCTTACGATAAAATCATAGTTACTGCCGCTGCTCCAAAGATCCCGGAACCTTTAATAAAACAGTTGAAAATCGGAGGGAAGTTATGTATACCTGTTGGGGAGAGATTCTTCTGTGATTTAATCGTTGCTGAGAAGACAAGTGCTGAAAAGATCAGGAAAAAAAATTATGGGGGATGTGCTTTTGTACCATTGATAGGGAAAGAAGGATGGTAAAACACGTAAAAGAAAGGTTTAAATAATTTGAAACTCTAATTTTGTTATGCCTTTGGAAAGAAAAGAGCTTATGGAAAAGTTAAAACTTTCACAGGCAGATATAGAAAAAACTGCTGATAAAATAGTAAATGAGTTCAAAACAGGCAAATTGGCAAAAGTAGAACTTCAAGAAGAAAACATAACTGATAAGATTCTTGCAAATCAAAATATTCTGATATTTGGACCTCAGATGGTGGGAAAAGCTCTATTCACCCAACAACTAATTCTGGATTCTATAAAAACTGATAAAAAATGCGTTTTTATCTCCAAAAATGTGTACAAAATCAAAAAAACGGGAATGTTACTTAGAAGAGACATAAGCAGGTACCCAAATCTATTCTTAGTTGAAACACCTGAAAGAGGCGAGCTGTTCTTTTTGCCCTTAGAAATTCTTCAGGCTGGTTTAAAATTGAAGGAAATAGACTTGATAATTTTTGATTCCATGACACATTTATCTTTCACCACCAATTTTTTTATATTTTTTGAGAAATATTTGAAAAAAACTACGAAAATGAACATAAAAACTGCATTATCTCTAACAGAAACCTACGAAACACGTCATATAATAAAGAGACTGGAGTATTTATTTGACTGTTCAGTAAAGTTTAATTACAATAACACAGTGGAAGTAACAGCAGACAATTTAGATTATAAGTCTTATAAATTTTCAGTGATAAAACAAAAAGTCATTTTTGAAAAAGAACTCAAAGCTGTCCCCGTAGAAAAGTCTAAATCTCCGAAAGATGTTGTAAAGGGGCATTGATGGAAAATTTAACTGATTTTATTTTTATGTTAGTAAGTACATTAATATTATTCGTAAGCTTTCTTTCTATGCTCAATTCCTGTAATAAACACAATGTCTTTATCGATCTTAAAAATTATTCTGTATTTTCCAATTCTTACTCTGTAATATCACTTCAGTTCATAACGCAATGACTTAAATTTGTGTGGATCTTCAATAACGTTTTGAAAAGCTTTAACGATCTCTATTTTTTGAGATTTATCTAATTTTTTCAAATGCCTTATAGTTTTATTTGATAATTGAAGTTTGTATTTCATAGTTTCAGTTCCTTCTTCAATTCTTCAATATTATCAAATGTTTTTATGTTTCCTTTTTTCTTTTCTTCTTCGTTCTCTTTTATTTGGTCCATTAGATCTTCATTTGCCAAGATCTCTATCTCTTCAGAAAAATCATCGACCAAATCTTTGAGTTCTCTCGCGAATTTTAGGAGTATCTCCGTGTTTTTCATATGTATATCTCCCCCATCAAGGTTAAATATGTTTCATCTCTGGGACGCATCAGCCGAAACCATCTGTAGCGGTACACAGTTCCTTTTTCACGAATGTCGTTTGTCAAATAGAAATTTAATTTCTGGAGATAAATTATTTATTGGTTATTGAACTTCTAAAATATATTTAATTTTTGTATTAGTTTCTTTAAATAAGTTGGATTTTTCTGCAAAATAAAATAATGCTATTAATGCTCTCCAACTAAAATCTTCATGAACTGCTGGTTTTGTTATATCTGTGACAAGACTACCATCTTCTTTTATTCCTATATTTCCCCAATTCAATAAGTCATTTACATTTCTATTTATATATATATGAATCTATTCCTGAGACAATTTCATTATCTGTCCCAGGGCATATAATTTCAAATGTTGGTTTTTTATTAGTGATTGGAACGCAATATCTATACATATCATAGAAATCTGTATCTTCAATTTCATTAAATCGTAAAAGAATAGCTTCATAATAAAAATCACCATGAGATTCTACTTCACCATCAAGTGATCTCAAATCTATACTAAACCATTTTTCTCCACCAAGTGAATTGTAAGGCAATCCAGTATCTTTTCCAACAACATATTTCTCAAGATATTTTGTGATATCAGAGTCCCAAAGAGTTTTTGGTGCACAATATTTTTCTGTTTGAGTAGTTACAACCTTGGCAAAATTTAAATCACAACCACATTCTCCTTCATAAATTTCGCTATAAAAATCACCTAAAGAACCTTCCCATTTCTTGTCTAATTCTTTTTGTGATTTCAATATATCTGAAAAATAAAGAAATTCTAATTCTCCATTTTCATTAATTCTAAGTTGGTCTGAAATATAAGCATAACCATCATTTCTAAAATTGACAACATATTTTCCATTTATTTTGTCAAATAACTTTTCATGAAGTTTTGGAAACAAATAACTTTCAGGTTTATTAGGATCTATAGCCTTTCTATATATTCCACTATAAACATTCAATTTTTTGACTGTATTTGTATCAAATTGTTTTACAATATTTGGGTCTTTTAATTCAATAAATTTTTCAATAAGATCTTTTTCATATAGTTCTAATTCATCTTTTAAAATTTCCTGGAATACAGAACTGTCAATATTTTCCATTAAATATTCTAGATCTTCTCTTCCACCTTTTTTATAAGATAAATCTAATAATTTCTTTGTATTTTCAGATGATATTCCTTTATCAATCAAATCATCAAATGTTTTTGCTACATAAATTTCATCATCAGTAATTTCTCTATTTGTATCAAGATTTACAGCATATTCAATTGCTGTTGTTGATAAACCTAGATTTTCAAGTTCTTTCAATTCTTCATGTTTATTTTCTAAACTTTTTTCTTCCTCAATACTTGCTCCTTTTTCATCCGTTGCAACAATTACTATTTTATAATCTTTATTATATTCTAAATCTTTTAATGTGTAATTTAATTCTAATTCTTGACCGTCTGATGGTAATTCTGTCATAATTTGACCACCCAAGACTAATTGTACATCTCTTAGATTACCATCTTGGTCTGTTATTTTAGCAGTAACATCAGCTTGATAACCATTTATATTTTCATCATATTTTTTAACA
>JAGLWR010000029.1 GCA_023133315.1 Methanomicrobia archaeon
CGGATGTCAAATACATTTTTTGCTACGGGAGATCATTCTTTCGAAGAACTGATAGAAGACATAAAATTCGGCATCTACATGAAAAATTTCACTGAATGGAACATAGATGACAAACGATATAATCAGAGATACATCGGCAGGGAATCGTATCTCATTGAGAACGGAGAGATAAAAGATCCCGTGAAACGACCGATACTCGAAGTCACGACTCCAGGATTTTATAAAGCTGTGGATGCTGCAGGAACCGATCTCGAGTTCACCGCAGGATCGTGCGGAAAAAGCGATCCCATGCAAGGATTAGATGTCTGGATGGGTGGGCCGACCATACGGCTCAGAAACGTTATTTTCAGGTGATAATATGGAAAAAGAAATGTTAAATAAACTTCTCAAATTGGGAGCGGATGATGCAATAGTCAAAATTACCGATGAAGACACAGAACAGGTGAGGTTTTCCAGGAACAAGATAGATATAGCAAAAAACTGGCTGGAAAGAAGTGCGGATGTCTTCGTTGCCGTGGGAAATCGAACGATGTTTACGACGATAAAGAACTTTGATAATGTGGATGAATCCCTAAAAATGGTGATGGCACTTGCGAAAAAAGCCAACGAAAATCAGAGTTATCACGGCATCGCGAAGGAGAGGTTTGATTACAAACCCATAGAATTTGATAAGAAGATCATTGATGCAGACTGTAAAGACTACGTCCACGCAGCACTGAACGAGATAGAGGGAACTGCTGCGGGTATCGTCCTGAAAAAGCACATAAAGACAAAAATTGCGACGCCGTATACGCACGCAGAGGATGAAACGACATGCATAGAGTTTTCCATTCGCGTCTTCCTTGAGAAAGAAGTTTCAGGTCACAGGGTGAGCGTTGCTACCGATCTTGATGGTTTTAATCCTGCGAAAGCTGCCAGAGATGCGTACGAACTTGCCAAGTTATACAAAAATCCTAAAACTGGCGAAATAGGAAAATATGATATCATATTTGATCCGTTGTTTTTCGGAAGCGTGACAAACTACACACTAGGACCCACTTCCGCGTTTAATGTAGAAGCAGGACTGTCCTTTTTCAAAGATAAAATAGGCGAAAAAGTCGCACCGGAAGATTTCACCCTGATAGACACGGGAAAGGGATTATACCCACGAAGATTCGACGATGAAGGCGTGGCTACAGATGAAAACAGGATCATAGAAAACGGAGTGTACAAAACGTATCTCCACAACACGTCCACGGCAGTGAAATTCAAAACAAAAACAACTGGTAATGCAGGATTATTTGCCCCGGAATCATGGAACTTCGAAGTCGAAGCGGGAGATCACGGCAAAGACGAACTATTCAACGACTTCACCGGACTGTATCTCACGAACACATGGTACACGAGATTCCAGAATTATATGACAGGAGATTTCTCCACAATACCGAGAGATGCAATCTTCTACTACGAAAACGGCGAAGTAAAAGAATCGTGGAAAGACATACGCGTCAGCGACAACATGCTGAGAATCTACAAGAACATCGCAGCCCTCTCGAAAGAGAGACAGATGGTCAAGTGGTGGTACGAAGTCCAGGAACCTGGAATCGCACCGTTCGTCCTCGCCAAAGACGTTAACATAACGAGATCTACGCAGTAAAATACTTTTTTTATTTTGGATATCATCACTTATTAAAAAGGAGATGTTTTTTTGATATGGTGACCAATTATCATTTTTCTTTTTCTCCTCCTTTCTAAAACTTTGACACACCATTTCCTCTATTTATGAATTTATTTTTTCATTTCTGGATATTTTTCAATAATTTAGCTGTTTCTTCTAAATCAAGGTCATCAAAGTCAAAATCAGGAAATTCTTCTTTGGAGATAGATCTTTTTAAATATTCATGAATCGCACTTCCCAAAATTCTTGAACAGATTGTGCAGATACTCACCCAAGATCCTTTAGTCCTTACCTTTTGTCGAGTAGCTTTTTCAAGTGATTTAAATATTCCAGGTTCCATTTCTTTGTGTGCGATGTATATGGAGCCATCTTCTCCACCGGCACGAGGAACCAAATTAAAGGTTCTACCACAAAGCCAACAAAAACCTGTGGTTTTGCCTAATAATTTTGTTAATTTACCAGGTTCAGCTTCAGTGCGAGTAGCTTCCTTTACAGTAGTTAAAGTATTATCAATGATAGTTAGTAACCCAATTGGTGTATGTTCAATTAGGTCTAGTGTAAGTTCCACGGATTTGATTGGAACAGCAAGATAAACTTTGTGCACCCAATCTATATAGGAGAAACATTGCCCCACTCCCTTTCTAATTTCGCTTTTATTGTTAGGTTTGACTTCAACAGCATCAACCAAATCTTGATCGTAGATCGCAATCACATCTGTCTTGTATCTCCCTAAAGAAATAGTCCTATCGTTCACCCAATAACTTTTCTTTTTATAATGTTCTTTGACGAATCTGACAATTTCATCATGTTTTTCTACCGTTCCTGTTACTGGTTCTTTTGGCATTGTAAGTTCACTATTCCTCTTTTTTTTCTAGATATATGTACTATATTTTCTTTCTATATCTTATAAATCTTCTGTCTTTTACATATAGTTATACTTTACTTCCCTTTTTTTGAATGTCCAATCCTCTTTTTTATTTCATCTGGCAAGTTTTATCTCTCAAAAATCCAGCATATGCTTATAGTAATGCTCTTTGATCATAGAATCGCATTCATGGGTATATCATCCAGTAGTTCTTATATCTCTACGATCCTACTATTGTTTCTCTTTTTATGCACCTATTCTCATTTTAAAGAGAAAAATTGAGAAAACTTTCTAACCCAAATGAAAATATTTATATCCTTTAATTTACTTTATACTGTAATGAAAGATAGAGAGAAGATACTTAAAGCATTCAACTATCTGGAAAAAACCAAGAATGAAAGCAGTAAAGAACGTTTCCTAAAGGACTGTAAAATTTTAGGCAAGTATATTATAGAAGCATATGGGGAAAATGTAATAATAAAGACAGAAGCCAATCTTTTCTTAGAAAGAATTAAAAATTTTGCAGCCGATATAAAAAAAGACAAAAAAACAAAATTTTGCAAACACTGTGGTAAAGAAATTCATGCAGATTCTCTGTACTGTCCAGAGTGTGGTACCAAAGTCGTGTTACCTGCGATATACTCCCTTGATACTCTTAGTCGAAAAGCTGACACATCTAGCAGCTGGCATGGAGAAAATAAAATTCACAAAACATTATCAGGCGATATGGTGAGATCAAAGTCAGAAATTATAATTGCCAATCTCCTGTATGAGAGAGGCGTACCATTTAAATACGAAGCTCGACTTTACACCCCCGATGGCGCCTTTGGTCCACTCCCAGATTTCACTATCAATTGGAAGGGTAAAAAGTGGTATTGGGAACATCTTGGTATGCTCGGTAAGGAGGGGTATGAAAACCGTTGGAACGAAAAAAAAGAATGGTATAAAAAATATGGCTTTTATAAAAATCTTATAACCACCGAAGAAAGAGAGGGACTAGATTCTAAAAAGATAGAAAGAATAATACAAAAATATTTTAAATAGTAAGTTCTTGAATTTCATAGCAAATATAAATCCCCCAACCCAACCCAACCCCTTCACTCCCCATATCCTCCCTTCATCATGTCAATTTTTATGTTGTCTATAATAATCTCATCGAGGTCCTCGTGGTAAAACTTTCCTATCTTCACAAGATCTGACCCCTGTTCACACTGTATGGATCTGTGAAAAAGCCACAGTTTTCGTGGACATGTAAAGTAGTAGTTTATGTGCGTGCCTGTGAACATGCTATTCCTCTTTCCCGCTTCTGATCATTTCCAGTATTTCTAATGCTCTCTCATACTCCTGGGCCTTTACCCTGAACTTTGTTTTCAAGAGCGTCTTGTATGAAGTTTCTGCTTTTTCAAAGTCTATATGATCCAGAGCGTAACATATGAGGATAACTGTTAGTGTCGGTTCTATTTTGATACCTTTCATTTTTGCAACTTCTATAGCTTTTGGATCGTCCATCACGAGAATCGCTTTCAATTCTTCTGCAAGACAAATGGCCTCGATATCAGCTCTATGTATCAGGGGATTTTTTAATAAAATCGCATAAGTTTCCAGATTTTTTATCGTTTGGATTGTTATTTTCTTTTTCTTCAAATATTCATCCACGATAAATGCATCTGATTTGTTCAGTTCTTTTCCTTTATCAATTACTTCTCTCTTTACCGCTTCGGGCGTGTAAACTTTTTTATACATCCTGAGTGCTACGTCCAGAATTCCTATTCTCGTGAGATATATCAACGGAGAAGAATTAAAGACAGCATTTACCTCTCTTTTCCTCCATTCTTCTATCTTTTCTTTTTTAAATGGCATTAAATCCCCAAGGATTCTTCTATTGTATCCCACGAAATATTTATGGATATATCCTTCTCTTCAAGTTCATCGAGAAATTCCCAGATAGAAACTCCTGCAATCTCTGATGCCCTCATTAACGATAGTTTGCCATCCCTGTATTCAGAAATAGCTCTTTCAATCTTCCATTCATCCAATCCTTTCTCGAGCAACTTTCTTATGGCCGTTGATCTATCAACTCCATAGATCTGCATAAACTCGTTCAGTTCCTTTGCCATCTCTTCTTTTATCTGTGCTGTGATGATCTCTGGCATGTTATAAGATTTATTAAAACTTATATTTAAAGGTTTTGGTTGGATGATGTTCATATAGAGTACAGAAATTATTTCGCCAAGATCTAACTCTTGACATGACTAAACTCAACAACAAAAAGATCAAGTATATCATCAATCAAGTCACAAAGAAAAATCAAAACACAAAAACAATGGCAGAAATATATGATATCACAAGAAGAAGAAATTCCTCTGGAATTTCTGCAGTAATTGTAAACAATTACTGTTGTAGCAATTGGTAAAAGAATACAAAAAGATAGGAGAGGTACCCAAATTGAAAAAGAATAGAGATTACCAAAATAGGTCACAGAAAGAGTATCTATAAAAAAGATTAGATGATGTTATAAAATAATTTCAGTAGCCTTTCTTCCGTTTGAACCCCTCCTCAACGAGAACATCATTTTCTTTTATGACGTAGAGAAACCTATGATTTCCCACTCGTAGTCTGTAGAAGTCTTTCTTCCCGCTCATTTTCTTAATGTCACATCCAGGTCGAGATTTAAAGGGATCGTCGGATAAGTTCTTTAAACTCTCATAACATCTCTTTCTCTCATCTTGTGAGAGAGAATCCAGATATTTTTCCACATCCGGATGGAGAAGAACAGCGTAGCTCATTCCAATCCTCTTGATTCACCGTACTTTTCAAGAGGAATATGGATTTCTCTATCTTTTTCAGCCTTTTTATGAAGGTAAGAAGCAAACTCATCAAATTTTTCACGTAAGAGTTCCCTGATAAACTCACCTTTGGAGGTGTACTCTCCCCTCTCAATAAGGTCTTCTAATTCTTCGTACTGTTTTTCCGTTATTCGTACGTTCAGTGTCCGGGTTTTTGTCACCATGTGTTACTGATGCAATACATCATTTATATAGGTTTCGATCGTGCGGCTTTACTGCAACATCAACACCAGGACTACGTGATCTCATCCCTTTCTTCACTGCCTCGGCGACGATGTCGATCTCTTTCTTTTTTCGCCCACATTTTCTATTTTTTTAAAAAATAACACATGTCTTTTCAATAGATAATTTTTTTAAGATGGAAAAATATATTATAAGAAAAGGAGATGTTCAAAATGGATGTAAAATATGATGTTATAATTATTGGAGCAGGTATAGGAGGTCTCAGTGCGGGGATTTATCTGCAGTGTAAGAATCCAGAGTTGAAAACAATAATCCTTGAGCAGCATTCGATTCCCGGGGGATACGTTTCAGGTTTCAAGCGAAAGGGATTCTATTTCGATGCAGGAGCTGAAGGCATTATGGGTATGGAAGAATCTGGGAGTATTCGTAAATCATTGATGGATCTTGGATTTGATCATGAGTTTATTCGAATAGATCCCCTAGACGTATATTATCACGATGACAAAATATTTGCATTGTACAACAGTTATGAAAAATTGATTGAAGAAGTTGAGAAAAACTATCCTGATCAAAAAGAAGGATTTCAGAGTTTTCTGGAAGCTTGCAAAACAATTGTTAAGAAGACTAAAGAAGGTAAGAAATTACCAGAGTATACCGAAATGAGCATGATCAAGTTTCTTGATAAATACGGATTAAATGATAGTATCAAGGACTGTTTCAATCTTTTCTGCTTCTGGTATGGAGCGACGCCCGATGAACTCAGTGCATATTATTTAGCTCATATAATTGACGGCGTTGTTCAGGGAGGAGTTTTTTATCCCAAAGAGGGAATGCAAGCATTTTCAGATAAAATGGCAGATTTCTATGCAGCTCACGGTGGAACAATTTCCTATAACACAAAAGTGCAAAAAATCATAGTAGAAGAAGGCAAGGTTAAAGGAGTTATATTGGACAATGGTACAATCTTAAATGCAAATTGGGTCATCTCGAATGCTGATCTCAAACGAACGGTGTTTGATTGTGTAGGAAAAGAACATTTCAGTAAAGATTATTGGGAAGCAATCCAGCGTTTAAAACAATCTACAACCGGAATAATATTGTTTTTAGGCGTGGATATGGATCTATCGAAATATCCCTCACACTTTCAAATAGGTCAAGGGTTAGATGTCGTTGAACGGGTACGTAACAATGAGTTTCAATTGAATAAACTAGCAGTCAGAATACCAGCAAACATTGATCCGTCTCTAAAAAACAAAGAAGGATATTCAATTGTGGCATTCATTTTTGCCCCGTATAATTGGAAAAATTATTGGCAGGCAGGTCCTAACAAGGAGCGAACATCTGAATACAAACAATATAAAGAAGAGATTGCAAACAAAATGATTGCTCTCATTGAAACGGTAATTCCGGGATTAAGTAAACACGTCGTTGTGAAGGAATTGGGCACTCCACTAACTTTTGAGAGATACACTCTCACAACAGAAGGTGCCTGGTTCGGCCCATTCACTTTTCAAAAGCTTCCCAATTTTAAAACACCAATTGGGAATTTGTTTTTAGCAGGGTCAAATGTTAGCGGTAGCGGCGTACCTCCGGCCATTCGTTCAGGATTGAATACGGCAAAATATGTTTTAGAAAAAATGGATAGATGAAATGAAATTTTATTTTTCCCACTTTTTTAGAAATTCCTTTGCTATTTTTCTCGTCTTTGGACTTCCACAATCTAATTGTGCCCTGACAAATTCTATTATTTTTTCTTTATCTTTTGATTCCTCAAAGTATTCACTGAATGATTGTATGGCTCCAGATTTTATAAGGTCTTTATGCTTTTGATTAGTCTTATCTATATTCAATAACTCGTTTGTTATTTTAGTTTGAAGTTTTGGTATTGCTTTAGCAATTTTTCCGGAATTAGCTGTAATGTGTCCAGCAACAATTACACTACCATTGAGTAAATTGTAATACTTGTCGAATATTTCCTCAAACTTGTTTTCAGTATCAATCTTTGTAAGTTTTGCTATGAGGCGGACGGCAATCAATTTTCTGTAGGAGTTATCGCTGTCAATCAACTCTGCAAAGAAATCCCATTTTGGATACAAAAGTTCTGGATGTTCCTCGCTTATGAGTAATAAGACCTTAAAACTGTTATACCTTATTGTATCCTTTTTGGATAAGAGTCCTTCCGATAATTCAGAAAGTACTTTTCCATCCCTTAATGCCTTCTTAGCTACACTTTCAATATTAACGTCTTTTTTATCCAAATCAGGTAATACGCTCATGGATTGACCTCTTCTTTTTTTAGAGCAAACTACTTTTTCTTCATTTTCCACCACAGCAGCATCGGCATGCTGGCGACAACACTCCAGAGGATAACATCGCCGATGAAGTTTGCGACATCGTAGTTCGTTACCGGTTTGAGGACAACAGGTACGTATCTCCACGCCCAGGGGTACCCGTACCATGAGGCACCTATCAAGCCAGAGGGCGTAGTATTTATGAAACCTGTTATCAGCGTTATCACCGCACCGAATATTACTGCGAGGATCAATATCTTTTTCATACAATCACCTCAACAATGCTTTTCTATTCTTTATATCTTCTCGAAGATATTTAAATTTTTTCTAAATCCTTCCTTTTTGTAAACATAAATTTTAACTCAATCAAACATGGTGACAGCTTGCTTCATCTTTAAAATTACATCCACTTCGAAGGGACAGCGTTCCGTACAGGAGCCGCATTCGATGCAATCTGATGCTTTCGCAGGAAGTGTATTATACTCAGCTTGGATAGTCTTAGTAACGCCTCGTTGTGCAGTGTCAAGCAATCGAATGGTCTGCCCTATGTCAATATTGGAAGGACAGGGGAGACAGTGATTGCAGTAGACGCATTCTCCTGTAATATATTCTTTGAAATCTGTAATTAAAGCCGAAAAGTCCTTTTCTTCATCTGTTGCATTCAAGTAGGTAAGGGTAGCATCCAGCTCTTCAACGTTCTTCACTCCTGGAACGACAGTAGAAACACCTACCTGTGAAAGAACGTAGCTAATACATTGGACTGGTGTTATAGAAGGAGAGATCTTTTTCTTGAGGCTTATCCCTGCAGTTTGGTACTTTGCGATAGTCACTGTTTTATTTCGCTGCAAGAGTTTTCCTCCGGCAAAAGGTTTCATCGCAACTAGCCCGACTCCTTCTTTCGCACAGGCGGCTAACATCTCGTTTCTTCCCAGCATGGCGTTATTCGCCATGTTAATCTGAATCATAATCACATCTATTTTACCGCTCTTTGCAGCCTTCGTAGCCACCGAAACATCATGCGTGCTGATGCCTACAAAACGAGCTTTTCCCTCTTCTTTTAAGCGAACTGCCAGGTCCAACACTCCTTTAGCTATTACCTCGTTGTATTCTTTCTCTTTTTTAACGAAGTGTAAATTGGCAACATCAATATAATCTATATCCAATCGAGACAGCGTCTCCAAGAATATCTCTTCACATTCTTTCGGTTTACGCGTTTTACGATATCTTCCATTTTTCTCTGCAGATCCTATATGATGTGTGAGTATTACTTTATCCCTAAGACCTTTAAAAGCAGCACCAAAATTATCGAGATACTCCGGGAAGTTAAAAACCAAGTCAAAGTAATTAACGCCGCTTTCAACGGCTTTACGAACAACTGAAACAACTGTTTCTCGCGGCTGCCTGTTCAAGTACTCAGTTCCCAGTCCGATTTCACTCACATCTAAGCCGGTTTTTCCTAAGTTGCGATACTTCATTTTTATCTACCTTCTACTTATTAGTTGTATGAATAAAAAGCCGACGATAAAATTAAATATCTCTTTGATTACACAGAGTAAGGAAGCGATATCTTATGGCAACAAAAAACAATCCAAAGAATTTAGAGAAATCAACAATCTATAAAAAAAAGAAATTATCCGAGAAAAAAAAGAAAGAAATTCTCAAAGGATTGTGTAATATACTTGGCTCAAAAAACGTTTCGAACAGAGAGATAGATAAAATATCTTATTCAAAGGATTATTGGCCCATAGCACTGAGATGGACGCTTGAGGGAAAAACTGCTGCTCTTCCAGATTATATAGTATGGCCGAAAAACACAAAACAGATATCTGATGTGATAAAACTTACCAATGAAAAAGAGATACCAGTAGGGCAATTATAAGTATTCCTCCGATCTTGATATCTCGCATTTTTTCTCTACCTCCGTTGATGAGATTTATAGTCTATTTATTCGTTTCGATTGTGTATTTCTTCCCATCTGTGTGATCAACGCGCATCACATCGAGATCGAATCGCAGAAGTGTATACGCTGGGTCTTCAGGAGAATTCCAATAATCATTGAAGAACGGTATCACCAATGACAGCATTTTCTTCGTTTCAAGATCTTCTATTATAGTTGCTCGTCCAGTTGCCCGTATGCAGCCAACACGTTCCTCACTTTTATATAGCACGGTGAACTCTATCTTGTTATTCTCTTGAATCTGTTTTATTTTGTTCCACATTGACGTTGTCGCTGCCCATAGAGTATTATTATGGGCAATGAGGCACATGGGCCTTACCCTGGGATGATCAGCGTCAATCGTAGCAACATGAGCAAGGGGAAAGGAAGAGAGATGTTTCCATATCTCACCAAGTTCCATTTTTGCCGGGTATTCTTTCATGTTTTTTCTCCTATTTGTTTTTTACCACACCTAAAGGAAGATGGATTGCAATTTTACACACGTCATCCCCTCTGAGTACCGATTCTAGCACTTCTACTTCCACTGACTGCCGTAGTATATACTCCCATATTCCTTTGTAAAATCCTGCTCCACAGTAGCAGTAAGTGAGGGAAATTTTTGTTCCAGATTTTATCGCTTCTCTGACTCTGGGGCAATGACAGTATAGTGCTCGTTTTTTTTCCGGATCTGTTTCTTTCATGTATTCGATAAGATAGCCGCTTTTAGGTATCTTTATAGCAATAATTGTGTTTCCTCTCTTAATTCCTGCTAAACCCCATCCCTGGTTTACTATATCTTCGATAAGCTCGTCATTTAATTTTAAGGAGTTCTTCAGAAATGATGTGAATTGTTTCTGTAGCATTCGATGGACTAAATCGATATCTTTAGTTTCTTCGTATGTTTTTCTTATTTCCTGCAAATCAGATTTTGGGTACTGACAAGCACATCC
>JAGLWR010000003.1 GCA_023133315.1 Methanomicrobia archaeon
TCGCAGCCGTAATGCCTGCACATCTCGTCCCTGCATCAGCCTGGACTACCTCGATGTGGACCTCTATTACGGACTCGGGGAAAATTTCTGTGAGAACGACAGGCTCGAGAGCACATCTTGTGACCTTAGAGATTTCAACGCTTCTCCTGTCAGGTCCCGGCCTTTTTCTTTCATCCACAGAAAAAGAAGCCATGTTATATTTGCATTGTAAAATAGCTTTATCTGATCTTCTTAAAAACCTTGGAAACAGCTCCTTCGGACCATAAATTGCTGCATAGACTTTATTCATGCCCCATTCTACATATGCAGATCCATCCGCTCTCTTAAGCACACCTGCTTTTATTGTAATGTCTCTCAATTCATCCTTCTTTCTACCATCTATCCTTATTCCATCTTTAATGAGTTCCATTAGATCACCTTTTTTCCTCTAAAAACTTTGTTATCCTCTCTGTCAATCCAGATATATGACTCTCAATATTGATAATTTCTATAGCTTTAAGAGCGAGATCCTCCATACGCTCATCATTTCCTTTGACCCAGATCGTTCCATTCTGCCCCACGTATACCTTACACTCCGTATATTTCTTTATAAGGGATATCATAGATCCCTTCTTTCCTATTACACGTGGTATCTTGGTAGAAGATATATGGATTAATCTCCCCCCATGAAGTTTTCCATAAGGTGGTTTTGCATTGAGAGCAACAGAGCCCGAAACATTATAGACCTTTGCATATATTATATCTCCAACTGAAAAGAAGTTGGCTATTTCGGCATTCCGGTTCATAGTTGCATCTCTAATATCTAAGATTCCTTTATGTGCAGAATTGATATCCAAGATCGCTTTTTTTAATGCAAGATCCTCTACCATCCCAATAACAGAATCCCCTCCTCTGGGGATGTACTTCCCTTCTAAAGGAACTATCTTTATATAATCTTTTTCTGAATCTATGTATGCAACTCCCACTATCGTGGAGTAGATATTTTCACCATCTTTCTCGATTCCAAACTGTGTACGAAAATTGCCAGTTGCAATAAGTTCTCCCGGAACTACAATCTCTTTATTTTTTACATGAATCATAATTATCCCTTCCTCTCCATGAGTTTCGTTTCTGCTTCTCCTTTCGTTAAAGAGTTTACATCCTCATAGAATGCACCCTGTAATCCTGCAGGAAGAGAGACAAGCAGATACAACATCCCACTGGTTTTCCATTCCTTCTTTAAGATCTTGTATTTCTTTTTTAGAACTCCATATGTTTTTGGAGAATACTGTGCAGGAATTTTAACTGCTATCTCTCTTAATTCAAATTTTATGGGTAAAACAGGTCTTATTTTTTTTAATATATCCTGCATCTGTTCCTGTGGTGACTTAGAAGGATCTATATGTACCTTGGCTTTTTCCAACGCATCTTCTATCCTTCTAGCAGGATGAGGATATCCTGTTCTTGGATCTGCCCCCTGTGAAAGTAGTGTTATTATGGCTTTTTTCTTTTCCTCTAGCATCTTCTTCCTTTGCTCTGCTGTGTACAAAAATTCACCTTTTTTTAGGATCATTTTGGATATCTCTAAAACATCTGTGGTATGAAATATCTTTTTCAAAACTTCTTCTGAAGCCTTTTCTCCTTTTCGAGCGTCTTTAAATATATAGTTTGTAACCAAAAAATCATCAGATTCTTTTCCCTGCTTAAACGCTAACGCTTTATCAGGATCTATAAGAATCTCAAATCTTTCTCCCTGTGTTTTTAATCGCGCAACTGTCGCTTCATCTATAGTAACCATCTTACTCTACTCCTTCACTAACCTTTTTTCCTGTGAGGATTCCAAAGAACTCAGGCTCGAACGTTCTGAGGGCAGTCTCATGTCTGCAGTCGGGACAATCCTTTCATTGCACTTTATACCTATCCTTATAGCTACCTTCTTCAAAGCTCCATTTCTCTAATCCTTTTATCGTACCTGAGACACCGAGAACTAATATTCCCTTATTCTCCTGCCTTATCAACGAAAGGACACATATAACCTTGTCAACACTTTGAGTATTGCATCTTACTATACCTATCCTCTTTTCTTCATCAATATGTATTGCCCATAATCTGAGGCTTGCAGCTCCGAGCTCACCTAAGAACTCCAGAGCTGAGTTCCATATTAACTTAACAATATCCTCTCTTTTAAACTTATCTCTCCACAGTGGTGTGAAGAGGATGTACCTTTTCTTTTCTTTAGAACTTTTTTTACTTTTTAACTTCATTTTCTCCCTTCTGAAGGATCATCTTCGGAATATTGTAAATTGCAGATTTAGCCTCGTAATACTCCAATCCGAGAATCTTTCCAAATGCTACGAGCGTCCTTGGTGATTTTACGGTATATTCATCTGTGGCCCCGGATGTTATTACGAGGTGTGTGTGGCACAATTTTGAGGTTCTTACCGTATTTTTAAGGGTTTCTATCAGTCGTGCCCGCTTGTATCCTCTTGTCTGAACGATAGCCTCTACATTGATCTCAAAAGCTATCCTGTTTTCTGAAGCTTTTTGAGCCGTTACATCGTCCATGGGATACGGTTTACTCATGACGTCCACTATTTTTTGCTGCACGATAGCTCTGTTCAACGTGATATTCCCTCCTCTCACAAAAATTAACGCTGTCTTGTCCATTTTTCTTAAAACTTTCTTAATCTCAGCCGGGTCCTCAAGACACAACTCCACCGCTTCTCCTTTTTCTGGGGATGTTATTTTTTTAGGCGTGTAAACCGCTTCATACATCTCATGTGGGTGCCCTCTCAGATCAATAGCCGAGTATTTTTTGAGCATTTTCAATCACTTTTTCCCTTCGTAACGGGTAGGATACGATCTTTATTGTTATATGAACGTCTCCTCCATCGTCCACAACAAAATCCCCAGAGTATAAACTCTGTTTATCGAGTCTCAGATAAAATCTGCCTTTTTCGTCTATCCGCTTTTCAAGAGGCTCTAAAATGTTCCTGTCTATCCTATTAAAAAAAGTTAGAAAATTATCTATTTCTTTCTTTTTTGTGATTTCTGTTCTGTATATTTTTATGGGATTTCCATAATGCCCAAGAACGTTCTCTTTTTCGAACTTTGCATCTATAAGATTTTCTAACGCTTCTAAAACCTTTTTCTCATCCTCAGTGGCCTGACAGAAACTCTCTATCTCAATCCTTTTGATCATTTTTTACGTGCCTCTCCTCATGTGCGCAGAAAGACTTGGTCTTAATTTCTCTGCACCCTTTCCCTTATTCAAAAGGCCTCTCGATCGTTTTCCTGCAGAGGTAAGCCCCCTGTGAACCCTTCCTTTATGGTGTTTTTCACAGATCCAGTTGATTCTCGAATCATTCTTTATCTGGGGATGGTGCGGATCAACTAAAATGACCTCAAAATACTTATCTTTTCCTGTTTCGCCTACCCAGTATGAGTTTAAAACTTCTAGATTAGGATATTTCCTTGCCACCCGCTCTTCTGCTATCCATTGAAGACTCTTCTTCGCCGTAATCTTTTTAACACCCATCCTCTTCGGGCGTCTCCCTCCTTTAAATCGCGGTTTGCTTCTTCCCCCTCGTTTAATCCTAACTCTTACAATAACATATCCTTTTTTAGCTTTATATCCCAGTTGTCGTGCCCTGTCAATCCTCGTCGGTCTCTCCACCCTCACAAACACTTCTTCCTTGTTCCACCGTATTATCCTCTCTTTATAGATATCTTTTATGTTCTTTTCCGGATTTTTCCAAGCTTCGCCTACATATTTATAAAAACTCATCGTATCTCCTCCTTGTAATTCAGCTTTTCGCCACATTTTGCGGAGTTTCTGATTACTGTATAACGAGAGCTTTTTAAAGGTTTTGGTTGTTGGACACTAGATGCAGACATGAAAAAGTTTATCGAAAAAGAAAAAAAGAATTAGTCTACTTCCTCTATTTCAGCTATCGGAGCGTTCTTTTTAACGCTCTCGATTCCATTCATGCATGCAGCCTTTGTGGTGTACCCTTCACCTACTGCGATCACTTCCCCGTTTGGAGCTTTGAGTCTGAACCTGAACTCTCCTTTGTTGTCCCTGTATATTTCAAATTTTGGATCTGCCATTTTTATCACCTTTCATGGCTATAATAATCGATGAGTATTTAAAATTATCGAATTGTCTCAAAAACTTTAATAAGTTTGAAGCAGTAAAATAGATAATGAAAGAAGAGCACGTACCATATATAATCTTTTTACCACCGAGGCATAACGATCAAATAGTTCTTTTAACCTCAGTTTTCGGGTCTAAAATAAAACTGGAGATTCTAAATGAATTCTGTTTTAAAGAAGAGACATACCAGAAAGATCTAATTGAAAAATTTCCATATTCCAACAAGACACTGATAACGCATCTGAAAGAATTAGTAACGCTGAAAATTTTAAATGAAAAAATGGTGAAAAAGGAAGGCAAGTGGCTGAAAATGTTCAACGTCAATGACTCTATGAGATGGCTTGTGCTACTTCTCAGAGATCCTGACACCATACCAAGGGAGGAAATGAAAAAAATAATCACCAGATTCTTAAATGATTATGTCAAAAGTATTTTAAAGATATCAGAACATTATGGCATGGACAAGAAAGAAATTCAACGTTTCCTGAGTGATATATATGAAGATTCCCGCTAAAAAAACTGCTTTAAAATCCTGTTTCAATATCTTCAAAGATAAAAACGGATATGCCAAACTGACGGATCAAACATCACAATCCACCTTATTTTTCAGAAACGGGAGTTTGAGTTTGGTATTTTACAGAATGATCGACAGCTATGACTACAGGATAGGTAACGAAGCTGTAGAAAACTTAAAGAGAGGAATGTTTTTTGATTGTGTCGCCTATTTCACGGATGAAGATTTTGTCTCTGAGATGGAGGAATACTATCCAGAAGCGTTTGTTGATATAGAAGACACAATAAAATATCCAAAAGAAGAAAAAATGGATGAGGTGCTTACGGATCTAGAGGAAAAAGAGAACGTTAAAACAGAGTTGATGAATTTTCTGGAAGGGTTTATTTTTGAACACTCGAATGATCTAGAATATATAACCGAAGACGAAATAAAAACGAGATTAGACGAGCATTTAAATTCCACATTTCCAGGCCTGACAATAAATGAGGGAATCTATGATATTGCAAACGAAATAGTTGAGGATCTTCCAAAAAGAGATGTAAAAAAAGATTTTGAAGATAAACTTTCTGAAGCCATAAAAATAGAAGAAGATATAGATGAAAATCTAAAAGAAGAAATGACCTCTATTGTGAGTGATGTGGCTACAGATTACATTAAAGATATAAAAGAGCCAATAGAAGCCAAAAAACAGATAAAAGAAAAGAGTATAGAGTATTTTTCAGAAGTTATCAGTAATCATTTGGCAGAAGCCAAGAGATTATCTCCTTTTGAAAGGAGCATCTATCTAAAAGAACTCGTACTCGCAAAGCCCGTGGGAGATATAGAAGCAAGAATAAAACGGCATCTGGAGATCCTGAGAAAGATATTCATAAAAAAGCTTGACCTTATCAAACGATGTCATCTCTGCGGAAAACAGATAGAAGATGGTTTCATATGTAAAGATTGTAAAATGGAGTATAAAGAATATAGATCAAAGAAGCGTAAGCTAAGAGATCTGATAGAAAAAGTAGAGAGATTGTATGTACATGGAGAGATCGATGAAGATGAGTACATATACCTCATTGAATCTACAAGGGAGAAACTCGTTCTTCTGCAGAAATCAGAGAAAAAATTCGTGAGTTTAAAAGAGTATGTGAATCTATGAGAGGAAAGTTCTATGATCTTCTTGCAGAAGTGTATGAGGAGAAGTATTCTGACAGTCTAAACAAAAGAATGAGAATTGAAGAGAAAAAACTGCTTCTGAGATGTTTAAAATCGGGAAACGTTTTGGATGTGGGGTGCGGACTTGGGTATCATTCAAAATTTTTACGCAACCATAATTTTGAGGTCTATGGCATAGATATATCAAAAAACATGATTGTTAAAGGTAAGGTACGCAACGGCATCGTTGCCGAAGCCGCAAAGCTTCCAGTTAAATCACATTTTTTTGATAACGTTATCTCTATTTTCGGAGCTTTAAATCACTCCAATATCATATTATTCTCAAAAGAGCTTGAAAGAATTTTAAAATGTGAAGGAACATTTTTGATAACTGTGGCCAACGCTCTGTGCTTTAAAAGACTATTAAAGTTAGGATTAAAGAGAAAAGGGAGAGTAAAAATGAGAATTAAAGGCAAAACGTATTCTACGAAACTCAGGTATTATACTCCCAATGATTTGAGAGAATCTTTTAGAAATTTCGATATAAAACTGGGCAGTTTATACCCCAGATCTATATTTCTACCATTTTTACGGAGCTTTGGATATTATTTAGTTCTGTATGGAAAAAAAATTTAATCCTTTAAAAGAAAATTTTCCAGAATGTCTCTTGCTTTTTCTCTTCTCTTTTGATGCTCTTTTAAGAAGGTTAGTATTTTCTCAGTGAGATAAATCTTACATTCTCCGCACATTACGTTTCCATTAAGACAGCCTTTTTTTCTTTCCTCTATTTTCAAATCGTCTACTTCAAAAAGATAGTGGAGGTACTGGAATACGGAACAAATTTCAGGATTCCCCCCGTATTCTCTTTGTTCTTTTAAACTCATTTTTCCTCCTGTGAAAGCATTTTTTATCTTTCTCTTAACGTCTTCTTCCGTGTCAACAGTGAAAATCGCGCTGTCGGGATCCGAAGCAGACATCTTTCCGCTTGCTCCCTGCAAAGACGGAAGAAGTATGCAGTGAATTGCTGTAGGCTTGTGATACCCTATCTTTTCAGCCACGTCTCTTGTTATCCTCCAGTAAGGATCTTGGTCAATGGCTGCAGGTATGAGTACGGGCATCTTTTCTTTTTCAAGAATTGATGGTAAAAAGCACGGAGCGGCTTGAATTGAAGGATAAAATATCATTCCTATATTCGTTGAGTTTTCAAATCCGAATACAGCTTTTGCCGTCGAAAATGTAACTCTTTTTGCTACTTTTATAGCTATATTGTACAAAGTTTTTGCATAATCTATATCCGAAAAAATAAATGTTTTCTCAGGGTCAAACCCCAGAGCTATTACGTCTAAAGCATTTTCATAAGCAAATGTGTGTGTTTTTTCCAGAGTGAGATCTCTTTTATGAAGAAATTTTTCGTCATCGGTCATCTGAAAATAGAGATTGGCCTTTGTTTTATCCTGCAAATATTTCGTAAATATCCATGGCATAATATGCCCTAAATGCGTATGTCCTGAAGGGCCTCTCCCTGTATATAACGCATATTTCTGATTTTTTTCAATTCTGTTAAGGATTATGTCAAAATCCCTGTGAGAAAAGAATATTTTTCTTCTCAAAAACAAATGCAGTTCTCCAAAGTCTTTTTCTATTCTCCTCAACATTCCTTCATCTATGGTGGTTGTACCAAACTCTTCTATAAGTTTCTGGTAATCTATGATGCCTTCTACTTCCCATGGTGTCACTTTAAAATCCATTAAAATCCCTCCTGAGAATAGCTGTATCTTTTCTTTCTTTTTTTATGCATGAGTGTTCCATCCCAAGAAGATCACCTAAAAAAAGAGAAATCTCACTCTATAAAAAGGTTTTGGTTTCAGGCTTTGATCAGAGAAAGAAAATTATTTCCCGAGACCTGGCTTCTGAGATGACAAAAAGATTTATATAACTCCAAACTATAAAGAATCAAAGGTAACGATATGGAATTAAATCCAAAGGAGGCTCTGTAAATGGAATCTATAAGTCATAAGATGGCAAAATTTGCTTTAGAGTTGGAATATGAAGATATCCCTGCCGAAGCAGTGAAGGAAGCAAAGCGATTCATGCTGGACAGTGTCGGATGCGCATTGGCCGCGACGGGAAATGAGGACATGGAACAGGCTTTCAGATATATAAAGAACCTTGGTGGGAAGGAACAGGCAACGATTATTGGATACGGAGAGAGAACGAACATGCCGAACTCGGCATTAATGAATTCTCTCCTCATCAGAGGTATGGACTACAACGATATATACTGGAAACAGGACCCATCACATCCCTCTGATATTATCCCTGCGGCACTGAGTACCGGTGAGTACAAAGAATGCTCTGGAAAAGATCTTCTCGTCGGCATTCTTATTGCTTACGAACTGGAGATACGATTATGTCTGACGGCGTCTCCGGGAGTGAGGGAAGTGGGCTGGCATCATGCAACGCTCACTCAATTTGTAAGTCCGTTAGTAGCGGGAAGGATGCTCGGGTTAACCGAAGAACAGATGATTGCGGCAGTCGGTATTAGTGGCTCGTCTCACTTCACCCTCGGAGGTGTCGTGGCAGGTGCTCTGACCAATATGAAAAATACCGCAGATCCCATGGCGACTGAAGCTGGTGTCAGAGCTGCCATGTTAGCTGAAACAGGATTTTCTGGACCTGTAAAACTCTTTGAAGGCAAAGAAGGAGTATTTGAAGTAATAAATAACGTAAAATGGGACAGCACTATCCTCACTGATAGATTAGGTAAAAAGTTCCTCATCACCGAATGCGAGTACAAGGCGTTTCCAACTGAGGCATTAACGCACCAGCCGATAACAGCAGTCCTTGAAACCATGAAAGAACATAATATAAAACCTGAGGATGTAGAAAGTGTTCTGATCGAAACAACGACACGCGGTGCAGATATCCTCTCCGATCCGAGTAAATACACTCCAAAAACAAAAGAGACTGCTGATCACTCACTTCCCTATTGTATTGCCGTAGCGATCGCAAAGGGAAATGTACTTCCCTCGGATTTTGAATCTGAAGCGTTAAAAGACCCACTTGTCCTAGAATTAATAAAAAGGATAAAAGTTGTCGCTAACCCGGAGATAGATTCTCTATTTCCGAGAGTGAAGCGTGCTATCTGCACGATCACCACAAAAGATAATAATCAATATAAAAAGCAGGAAGATTTTGCAAAAGGAAGTAAAGAGCGTCCCTTGACAGATGAAGAATTAATCTCAAAGTTCAGATCGAACGCATGTAGCACTATGTCCGATGCCCGCATGGATAAGATCATCAAAGCTACATTTGATCTTGAAAATTTCGCAAATATCAAGGATTATATCGCCCTCCTTGTCAGTGACAAATGAGGTACCTGTGCTAGTAACAAAGCAAAAACTATAAAAACAAGAAATTATAGTAAGTAGTGAGGTGATCCCACGACCACCATAGAAGAAGTTACAAAAAGAGATATAGTAATGCTGTCACCCGAGGACACAGTTGCAAAAGCTGCACGAGAGATGAGCGGGAAAGACATGGGATGTGCAGTGATAGTAGAAAACTCAAAACCAATAGGTGTGGTGACAGAGAGAGATATTGTGAAAAGAGTGATATCTAAAGGAAAAAAACCTTCAGAAGTAAAGTTAAAAAGTATCATGTCATCCCCTGTAATAACCATAGATTATGACAGCACGATCCTCGGAGCTTCAAAAGTTATCTCCGAACAGAATGTGAGAAGGCTCGTTGTTACAAAAAATGAGGCTATTGTGGGAATAGTCACCTCTATTGATCTCCTTAACTATGCTCCTGAAATATTTGAGGAACGAATAGAAGAACGGGAGATAGGTCCGGGTGCGTGCGAGGTTTGCGGACAGCATTTCCAGAATTTGAATGAAGTCAATGGAAAATATGTGTGCGATAACTGTAAAAAGATAGTAGAAGGATAGATACATACATAAAAATGTGGGAGATACCATTTTGATATAAAAAAATTTGTACTACAAAATGGACTGGAGACATAGGAAGAACGAGACACGAAAGTTTTTAAAGGGAGAAATAGAATATATTGAACAATAGAATATGAGGTGTAAATATGAAGGTGTGGGGAATAATATTAATAGTAATGGTTTGTTCACTTTGTTTAAGTGAGCAGGAAGAAAAAAGCATAACGGGAGAACAAGAGCCCGAAAAAACTATCGTGACCGAAACAGCGCAGAACACAGATAAGCCAGCAAACATTACAAGCAAGCCAACGACTACTGAGTCAAAAATAGGTGAGTCGTTTACAGATATAAAAAAGGTAAGAGAACTCCTGGGAGAGACTGTTTCTATACAGGGTGTTGTGACAGCACCACCTGGAGTTTTTAGAGACGACGTTATGTATATCCAAGACTCTACAGCTGGAATTAAGGTGTACTCAAGAGTTTTAAGGGATCTCGATATAGAACTGGGAGATATAGTTACGATTGAAGGAGTTATAGATAGATACTACGAAAACATAGAGATAAAATTTTTAAAAACCGAAAAAATTTCCATCTGCGGAAATGAAACTCCTTACCCTCTTTCTTTATCGATAAAAGAAGCGAAACAGAGAGAAGGCTCTTTCATTAAGATAGAAGGAACTGTAAACAGTGTTTACAAAAATAAGTTCTATCTCGAGGACGAGAATGATGAGATTATAGTGTATATAGATAAAGACACTGGGATATCGATAACAGTAAAAAAAGGTGATAAAGTACAGGTCTCAGGCATTATCTCACTATATAAAGGAGAAATGGAAATTCTACCGAGGTATAATAATGATATACAGTTAATCGATTAATAGAATAAAAAAGGTTTTTATAAAGAAAATAATAAAAAATTAAAGCATCTCCAACACTTCTTTGAGTAATTTTATTGCTTTCAGAAGCTGATTGTTAGCATATATTGTGTTTCCAGTTTTATTTGCATGGGTTATGTGTTCTTGCACTTCGTCTAACATTTCTTGAATGTTTTCTGGAACTTCTTCTGGTAATTTCTCTTCTATCTCGGAAAGAAGTTCATTCGCCTCTCTCAGATGATAGTTCGCCACTATCGCGAACCGTACTACGGGGTTTATCGGCGGCGGCTCGCAAACTGCACCTGCTGAATTTATCACTGATAGAGACATTAAAACTATTACTGCTATTGCCAAACTCTTTATTTTTTTCATTGGATCACTTCATTAATAGTTCTACATTCCACACCCATGTATTATAAAACTTTCGATTCCTTCTACTTTGTGTAGAATACGGAAATTATTTCCCTGAATTATGGACGTTAATTTAAATATTGGAGATAAAATTTATAAAGGGATGGAGAAAAAAGAAGGAGAGGTTGTAAACCTCCTTTTTATGATCCGAAAGATATGGAACGTGTAGAGAGGCGATTTGATGGTAGTTAAAGAAGATCTTTACTATACGAAAAAACGTGAAGAGGCAGAGAGTTTGATGGATAAAAAAAGTACGAGAAGTACCCAGAGAGTCTTTGAACTCAAATTTTTATTTCGAGGTTTCTGTTATGAACATTAGAGGCGGTATAAAAAAAGCGTCTGCAAATTTCATGGGGGATAAAAAAAATATAATCTTTGGCATATTCATAATTTTCATCCCTGTACTCTATGAACTCTTCGGCTTTGTAGGAACGGAGCAGAATATAATACCGTATACACTTCCTGCAACTATTACAAACGCACTGCAGAACTTTTTAGGTATCAAAGGAGTCATGGCACATTTTGCCTCCTATTACTATTTTTATATCCAGTTATTAGTTTTGGGAGGACTGGTATGCGTCATCTTCTTCACTAAAAAACCGTGGGTATATTTTCTTGCAGCATTGATCTGCTTTGCTGCTGACTCGGTAATTTACATGTTTTTTCCATTAGCCCCACCTGTAAGAACTGGAGCAGCAGATCCTATAAGATTAAATCTTTTTCCCGTATCTGATTACATCATTACAGCAAAATACTCCGCATTTCCAAGCGGCCATATTATGGCCTCCTTTTTGGCGGCTTTAATCTGCAGAAAGGAGAATTTCAAGAAAGTTGAGATATTATACATCATGAATACCTTCATCATGAGCTTTGTAGTTGTATATCTGGGAGAACATTATCTCATAGACGCATTCGGAGGGATACTTCTAGCGGTATTTGCGTTTAAAGTAGCAAATTATATAGGCAAAAAGTATATGACTACCGAATCTCGGCCTCTATAGTCTCCAAATTTATGCTTCTATCCATATCTCTACGTCTTCTGAGTCTATCTCCCATTTTTTATAGTAACCTTTTCCCTCTTTGAACGCCAAAGATTCTGTTCGTGTCTCTCTTTTGATGTAACTCTCATCGAGATCGAATCTGCATTTCAGAGATGTTTTGATGTAATCTTCTATGTTAAGATCCATCTCCTTTCTCATCTGCTGTATTCTCCTCACTACTTCTCTCGTGTACGCCTCTTTCTTCAATTCTGCATCTATAGTTTTGTTGACAAAAACATTTCCAATGTCAGAAGAAACGAACTCGTAACCTTCGGGGGGTAGAAGTTCGAAATCAACGTCTTCTTTCGTTATGACAAAGGTGTCTATCTTGAAATCTCCTTTTTCCAGAGCATCATGAAGTACCTTCCCATCGATCTTTTCCAGAAGGGTTACTACCTTTTCGGCATCCTGCTTGAGCTTCGGGCCTATGATTTTATAATTCGGGATCAATTTGTATTGGAACTCCCTTTTCTCCAATACTATCTTTTTGGAGTTCGTCTGTTCGAGGAGAATATCTTCAAATTGTTCTATTGCTTTTTTGATCCCCTCATCGTCTGAGTCTATGACGATCTCTGAAACGGGCCACCTCAACTTTATTTCTGCTTTCTGTCTTGCAAACGCCGTACTCTCGACTATTTTTCTCGTTATGTTCATCTGTTCATTAAGTTCTGAGTCTATCAGTCTCTCTTCGTACTTGGGATAATCTGTCAAATGCACGCTTTCTTTATTTTCCATGTTCGTAAAGACAGCCTCAGAAATGTATGGCGTTATCGGTGCCATGAGTTTCGATAGTGTCTTCAATGCATGACACAGGACAAAGTACGCGGCTCTTTTGTCGGGATCATCTTTTTCTATCCATGTTCTGCTCCTCACAAGTTTGATGTACCACCGCGAAAGATCATCAACTATAAAATCATAGAGTGGTCTCGTTATTTTATGGAAATAGAACGTATCCCATACCCCCAACAGGTCTTTTGTCAACGAATTTATTTTTGAGAGCATCCATCTATCTTCTATCCTGAGATGCGCCTCTATGTCCCCATATTTTGTCTCTGGATCGAAGTTATCGAGAACCATGTACGTTGTTGAAAACTTATACACGTTCCACAATATTTTAAGCATTCTGTTTACGCTCTGTATCTTTTCCCATGATACCCGTATATCTTCCCACGGTGCAACGGCCCAGAGGAGGTAGAATCTGAATGTATCTCTTCCGTATTTTTCAATTACCTCTTCAGGGGGAATCGCATTTCCTTTAGATTTGTGCATTGCTTCTCCTTTCTCGTCCAAAGTAAATCCGTGCATCTGTACCTTTCTGTAAGGAACTGTGTCAAATGTTATGACTGAAGCAGCCTGCTGGGAGTAAAACCATTTTGTTATCTGATCATGTCCTTCTACAATGAAATCTGCCGGAAAGAGCTTTTCAAATAAGTCTTTTTTCTCCGGGTATCCCAATGAAGCCCACGGCGCTGATCCTGAGTCAAGCCAGACGTCGAGAACATCGCCTACTCTCTTCATGACCCCTCCGCAGTCGCATCTCAGCTGAACGGGATCAATGCTCGGTCTGTGAAGATCGTGTATCTCTATTTCTTCTGTACTTTTTTCTTTGAGCTCTTGTATACTCCCTATGACTATCTGTTTTCCACATTTTTCGCAGACCCAGACGGGAAGTGGCACTCCCCAGTACCTCTGTCTGGAAACGCACCAGTCGCCGACGTTCTCTACTCCATTGACGTATCTTTTTGCGGCCCAGCCGGGAATCCATTCCACTTTTTCATTTTCTCTGATAATATCCTCTTTTATCTTGGAAACTCTCAAAAACCACTGTTTTGTAGCCAGGAAGATCAGGGGAGAACCGCATCTCCAGCAGAAAGGATATTTGTGCTCTATCTCTACAAACTTTATCAGTAATTCCTTTTTCTTTAAAGATTCTACTATCAACGGATCCGCATCTTTTACAAACATTTTCTTCCATTCTCCCTCTGTGAATCTCCCCCTTGAGTCAAGGGGTGAGTACGCTGGAAGATTGTAAAGTTTGCCGACTTCAAAATCTTCTTCTCCATGCCCAGGCGCCGTATGAACGCATCCCGTTCCCTCCTCTAGCGTTACGTGATCGCCCAGGATCACAATGTGCGCGTTCTTGAACGTCTTTTGGGAAGGCATTTCATTCAAGAAAGGATGTTCGTATTTAACTCCTTCAAGATCTCTGCCCGTAGTCTCTTCGACTATCTCAAACTTAACTCCAAAAGAAGAAAGCACAATATTCGCCATGTTTTTAGCCATTATCCAGTATTCTTCCTTTCCCTCGAAACTTACCTTTAATTTTGCATATATAAAATCCGGGTGCACGCAAACAGCTATGTTTGCCGGAAGCGTCCACGGCGTGGTAGTCCAGATCACAATGTACTCATTCTCTTTGTTTTTTAATTTAAACTTGACAAATACGGAAGGATCTTTGACCATCCTGTATTCTCCTCGTATCTCGTGTTCTGCGAGAGCCGTCTCACACCTTGGACACCAGTGAATGACCCTCAGATCCTTTGCCAGAAGATCTTTTTCCCATGCTCGTTTAAATGACCACCACTCGGCTTCCATGTACTCCTTATTGATCGTCATGTACGGATTATCCCAGTCCAGCCACACTCCAAGATTTATGAACTGTTCCTGCATCCTCTCCATATTTCTGATCGCAAACTCTTTACATTTATCGATGAATATGTTAACTCCAATCTTATTCTCAATATCTTTCTTATTTTTAATTTTAAGTTCACTCTCTACTCTCACTTCAATGGGCAGCCCGTGCATGTCCCATCCTGGCTGTCTTCTCGGAGCATATCCCCTCATCGTCATATATCTGAGAACGGCATCTTTGATGACTTTATTTAGTGCTGTTCCTATGTGCACCTCACCGGACGTGAAAGGCGGCCCATCTAACCAATACCATTTCTTTCCATCTTTCTTCAGATATTTCTCAAATATCTTGTTCTCTTTCCAATGGTTCTCTATTTTTTCCTCCAATTTCAGAGGCTCGTACTCTCCTTCTGCAGATTTCATTTTATCACCTATGTTGTTACATGACACTACAACGGTCACCGTTTTATTTAGACACTTGCTTTCATATTGTGATAATAATCTCTTAAGTTTATTAACAATACATTAATTTTACTTCTGTAGAGTATCAACTCAAAATTATCTTTAATTTTTGTACGCTGTTCCTGGGTTTCTCTCTGATCATTTATGCAATTCCCATGGACTGTCAACTCCTGAACATACTACTCAATTACTTATACTTTATATGGTTTTCGTTTTTGGTGTGGAAGTTCTTATAAATCTCTATATCCCTTTTCTCTTTTGAATACCTCTATTACCTTGACCGTTTTATGTTCTACTACATAGATAATTCTATAATTCCCTACACGTAATCTGTATTTTGTAGGTTCCGTATGTGAGAGCTTCTTTATGTCTGCACCAGAACGGGAACGGAAAGGATCATCTTCGAGAGTCTTTAACGCAGATGCAATTCTCTCCTGCACATTATTTTCTAAAGAATGAAATTGTTTCTGGAAGGTTCTCGAAACGAGTATCTTGTATTTCATAGCTCATCAAACGGTATGAACTCATCTTTCTCGAGTATCTTGTTCCATCGCTCATCGAGTCTTTCCCAACCGATCTCTTCAATTAAGCCACGGATAATTGTGTCATAACTCTCTCCTTTTTCGCCGAGTTTACGAAGCATTTCTTTCGTCTCTTTTGAGACAGCTACAGTTGTTATTGTCATATATAACACCTATAAGTGATATATGTACTATAAGGTTTATAAAGGTTGTGGGTTGGTTTTTTATAAAATGTAAGTAATCACCTTATCTTTTTTATTATATTTGATTACCCCACCTAATTCTAAATATCCAATTGCCATATTTATGTAAGAATTATATGTCGAATCCTCTTTTCCCTTTCCTATCAAGGTAACAATTGATTTTAGAAGTTCTTTTTTATTAAGTTTTTTTCTTGCTTTTACTAGTTTCAACATAGAATTAAAAAAAGGAATTCTTGGTAAACATTCCTCTCTTAGTATTTTAGAGAACTTTTCTTTATCAGAATCGTAAGTTAACGCTAATTTTTCTCCTAACTCAGTTATTTTGTATATTTTTCCATCCCTTTTGAGAATCCCTATTTTAAGTGCCATTTTTCTTTGATGATGAGAATCTAGGTCTCCAACCAACATATTTATTTCTTTTTCGTCTCCCGTTGTGTTTGCAAGCACTTTTAAGATTTTTAAAAATTGATTTTTTGTACAGTGACAAACTAGATATTTTTCATTTTCTTTTTTTGACATCACATCACACCTCCAACTAAATATTCATGAAAATTTTCTTCCACATACTTTAAGCCTTTCCCAGTTAGAGTACTTTCTCTATTTTTTCTGTAAACTAAAATATCGGATTCTAGATTACCTAAATTTGAAGTGATTATTTGAGAGTATTTAACCTTTAACCATTTTCTTAGATCTTCATTTGAAATCATTCTAGGATAAAAGAGGTATAGGATAAGTAATATCTTTTCTTTAATAGAAAAATTTTTTTCTAATATAACAAGATCTTCACCAAACATCTCGATTAATGGGATTTTTCTTTCTGTAATTTTCATGATAATTTCTTCAATTTTATTTTCGTCGGAAACATGATATATTCTCAACAATTCGGATAAAATCCAATCGCAAATCTGTACACTGAGAGTGGTATCAATGTAGTTAGGTTCAATTTCTCCTGCATGTGCTATTCCACGTCTGTTTCTTATATCATAAACAACTTTTACATTTCTTGGGATAAAGATTCTAATTGAATCGTTGAAGTCACTTTTAGGAAGTTTCTCCAATTTATCAACGGTTTTACTTACATAAACTTTCTGAATAACTTGCTCTTCTGTGATAAAAATTAGAATTTTTAAGACAGTTTCGCAAAATTTTGCACAATTTAATCCCGTTTTCTCGGGATCAAAAAATTGAAACTTTTTTATTTTCACGTAATATTTTAATAAATCATCTATCAAATTTTCATCAATATATGGAGATAAATTTGATTTGATCTCACCCGCCATCATTCTGCTTTCTCCCCCAACTTTTCTACGTATTCTATACCTTCTAAAGTTAATGAGTAAGCCTTTAAACCATCTTTTTGCCCTTTGTTCATTAAAAAACCTTTTTCACATATTTTATTAAGAAAATCGCTTATATTTATAGGTCCTTTTGTTCTTGCTTCAGAATAAGATTGTTTAATATCATTTGAGTTGAAAGGATCGACCTCTTCGAACTTGAAAAGATAATAAGCCATGCACAAAATTCTTTCAGCATGATTAGTAACCTTTTTTTCTTTAATCAAGTTAATTAACGTCTTTTTTGATGTCTCTATTCTTTCTTTTGAAAAGAAAGCGCCCTTTAACTCTTGATCTAATAACTTATTTAGAATAATCTGAAAACTTATGCTTTTATATGGTTCTTCAAATTCCTCAGAAGCTTTTTTTGCCATTTTTATTTTTTCCTTATAACAACTAACGTCCATTTTTTCCAATCCTCTCTTCATATTGTGTATGATCAATGTAAGGTGCGAGATACACATAAACATTTTTGAGTTTAAATCTTCTAAATTCACCCAGGGATGAAAGATCTTTCAAAGCCATACTCACAGCATTTGAAGTTATGTCTGTCTTTCCTAAGTTTTTTATTTCATCATATACTTTATTACATGATTTTGGCTCATTGAAAAATCCATTATCTCTTAAAGAAATTAGAATCTCGGGTACATTTTTGCCTTTTACTGAAACAATCGATGAACTAGGAGCAAATGTTTCTTTTATCTTTTTAAAAAATTCATTGACACTTTTCCATACATCATTATACTGCCCTTCAATTTTAACCTTTGCATCTTTATACTCTATTTCAACTCTTAAAATATCTTCCCTATTCACTTAATCACCAATTTTTTTCCTTTTTAATAAATTTTTGAGAAAAACCTCCAATTCTATCATATTAAATATCCATTTTCCTCTCTCAATTCTTTCAACTAGACGATCTTTTTCCAGATCTTTAAGCCTCGCGTTGGTCACGTTTCGTCCCAAAGATAAATTTTTTGAAATTTCTTTGTTAGAAGCTGAAGTCGAATCAGATTTGCCCAATTCGTAAGAGAAATATTTACCGATAAGATAAAGAGCAATACTCTCCCTTTGCGTAAATTTTTCTTTTGAGATAATATACGGCTCTCCTGTTCTTTCTTTTATCCTCACCAATTTTTTTATCAATGGGATGAGCCTTTCTAGTTCTTCTGCTTCATTGATCAAAAGATCCTTTAATATGTCATTTCGTGATTTCATCTCGATCATATATCTTTTATACTAAGAGTATAAAAACCTTTCGCTGGATAACTAGAATTTTTAAGAATTTTTATACAAAATAGCCTTTGTATATAAAGGAGTATCGTGTTTTATTCTAAAACCGATAGACGGAAGGCTAGTCTTTTCTTTTCTGTGATTAGATATAATGATACTATATTTCGATCTTAAAATGAATACCATATTTAAGAACTTTAAATTTGAATTAGTCCATTAAAACCCTTTAATAAAAAAAATTTATATTCTCTATAATTAAATTATATAAGCTGGAAGTTAAATGACATGCAGAGTAAAAATATCAAAATACTAATACTCTTATTAGCGACAAGTATTAGGAGGATATATGTGGTGTCTCTATCTATCGTTTTTTAAGATAGTGAGATTATATACTCTGTAAGGAAGTCCCTAAATTCTAAAGGCTCTTGATTTCCAGTTATCTCTTTTAAAGGGGAGATATTTATACATAGATGGAGAAACAAGTATAAAACTCCAAACATTAAAGGCATATTTTTAACCACCAACCCCACTTCACTTCCTTTATTAACAGATAGACATAAATCTTTGAATTCCACGTGATGGTGAAATTATTCTGGAAAGAAACAAAACGTAAGAAAAAATCTCTTTTTAAAAATAATTTAGATGATTTTTTCTGTTTTTACCCTACGAAATTTAGCTGGCTTTTGACAATCTCCAAAAATTCTTCTGCGAATTTAATAACGAACTCTGCTTCTTCTCTCGTGATGAGGGTACCACCATACATCACGTTGTGTCTTGAGAGTCTGATTTTATCAAAGGTGTTAAGCGACTTAGCAACTTCATCTTTTTTATATAAATGCCTAAGTGCAACGCCGAGACAGTAATGGCTCCTCTCGGTATACCCTTTTGCAAAGAGAAGGGCTCTTGCTGAGTGAAACCCGCTGTTATATGCTGCAATCTCGGTCATTTCGTACTCCTCAGTTTCAAGATTCTTTCTTGCAGATTTCAGAAATCTTTCCGCTATTTTCAGAGAATTGTCAACTCTCCCCGTGGCGCCGGGATCTTTTTTAATTAATCCTTTATCAATACATTCTTCGAATTTCATAGTTCGGCACCCCCAATAAGAATGTGGTTCCTTAGAATGTTTTCAACAAATCTGTCTCCTTCCTTTTTCATTTTTTCCCATTTATAATAGGGTATTACTGTGAGCTG
>JAGLWR010000030.1 GCA_023133315.1 Methanomicrobia archaeon
TTATTGCCTCTCTGTATTCTTTCTCCGCCGCTCTATATCTTTCGAGATCATCCAATAAAACTCCTAGACTATTATGTGCTTCTGCATCGTTTGGATTTAGTTTTATAGCTTCTCTATACTTTTCCTCCGCTTCTTCATATCGTTCCAGATCGTGTAATAAAAGTCCGAGATTATAGTGGGCTTCTGTAAAATTTGGATCTATTGTTATTGCTTCTCTGTATTCCTTTTCTTCTTCATCATGTCGTTTTAATTCATGTAATAAATTCCCTAAATTATGGTGAAAATCTGCATCGTTCGGATTTATTTTTATAGCTTTCCTATATTCTTTTTCTGCTTCTTCGTACCGATTTAAGTCGGATAATAAATTCCCAGAATTAAAATGAGCATCAGCATGTTTTGGATCTATCTTTTTAGCTTTTATGTACTCTTCCTCTGCTTCATCGTATCTTTTTGATTCATGCAATAAATTTCCAAGATTTACGTGCGCATCTGTGAAATTCGAATTTATTCTTATAGCTTCTCTATACTCTCTTTCCGCTTCTTCGTATCTTTTTAGATTATATAACAAAAAACCTAAGTTATAGTGAGCCTCTGCATTACTTGGATCTACTTCAATAATTCTCCTAAAAATCTTCTCAGCGACAGGATCTTGCTTTTTAGCGTATGAAACTCCCATGTCAATAAATGTATCAATATTATCTTTAGTCAACTTCTCCAACGCTTCGTCAACCCTACCCTCTTTAATGAGTTTTTTCAATGACTTTTTGTCCACAGTAAAAATAACATTCAGTTATATATAAACTTATCGAATAGTAATTCTCAAAAAGAGAACTGGAATAATTTTGATCATGTGATATTTAGCAAAAGTCATAACGATCAAGGATAAACAATTTATATGTTAAAAAATATTATACTCCATGAAAACCATAAAACTCCCAGCTCCACATTTCAAAGAACCTATGAATTTAGAAGAAGCGTTATACGGGAGACGATCGATAAGGAAATTCGCGGAAACACCGTTAGCGATAGATGAGGTTTCAATGATAATGTGGGCGGCGATGGGGAAGTCACAGTTCAGAAAAACTGTTCCATCCGCGGGTGCAAAATATCCTTTAGAACTTTATGCACTCGTTGGGAATGTTACCGGTATAGATACAGGATTTTACTACTATAACTGGCTTGAACATGACCTGGAGTTTATCAACAAAGAAGATCTGAGAGAACCTCTCTGCGATGCGTCATTGGGTCAAGCATTTATTGTAAAAGCGCCGATGGATATTGTTATAGCTGCGGATTTTGAAAGAACGACTGTACGATACGGCAAAAGAGGTATACGATACGCATATATAGAAGCCGGGCACATCGGGCAGAATATATACCTGGCTTGTGAAGCTTTTAACCTCGGGACAGTTGCTGTTGGTGCTTTCAACGATGAAAAGGTAAAAGAAGTTCTGGATATTGTACTGGATCCTCTCTACATAATGCCTGTGGGGCATAAAGATTTAAATATTCTAAAAAAATAATGTAACTATGAACGAAAAACTTAAACCGTACGTCTATGCCGCCTTTGCGATCTGCATTATTATAGGTTCTTTTTATCTCTATACAGAGTTTGGTAAAGAAAAAGAAGTGAAGATAACGTTAAACGAGGCTCCCAAAGAGTTACTTATAGGAGAAACGGGGTCACTGACGTTTACAATAAAGAACAACACAAAGACGCAGATGGATTTTGATATATGGTTTGAATCACAATACTTTGAAGCAGATTTCACATTTAAAGAAGATATAGATCCAGATAAAGCGAGCAGTTTTACACTGGAGATAAAAGCTAAGAATATAGATGGAAATTCCAGAAAAACTAATTTCAAGATAATCGCACAGTCAGGAGAGAAAAATTTTGTCAAAACCCTGGAAATAACAATAAAAAAGCCTGAAGTTATCATAGCCGAAGTTGACCCTGACAAACTGAAGGTTAAAGCTAAATCCACAAAACTTATTTCTGTGAGAATAAAAAATAAAGAAAAAATAGGTCTTGAAAATTTAAAAATAAAATTTACGTCGGGATACAAATATTACTCCGTGGACAGAGAAGGGCTCGAACAGATTAATAATTCATATATATACGAGATACAAGAATCTTTACTGTATAATGAAGAATTGGTAAAGACTTTTTACGTAACAAGTGATCTGACACCCGGGAGCATGCGGGTGGAGTATATCCTGAGGGTAGAACTTCTCTGGAAAGATTTTTTGATGGACGAAAAGGATATTTATTTTGAAGTGGAGCCTATGGGGTCCTAGCTTCTGTAAAGAATGTATAAAAAACCTACAAAAAAAGTAAGAAGAACTTCAAAGTCTACAATGCCTGTTTCTATCCCTATTATGGCGTAACCTAGGAATATGGAGTAAAATGCAATGAATAAAGCCTTTTCTCTTCCCTCTATTTTTTTTATAAGATCGTGGCTCTTTCTTAAAAGAAATCCCAAAAAAAACATTCCCAAAAATACGCCTATGATGCCAAAATCAATGACAAGGGGGCCCATTATCGTAGACGTTATGGATACATTACCTGCACCGACAAATACTCCTATGTATCTTCTCGGAGAGTACGCCAATCCTGGCATCAAGGTTGCTAAAGAAGGATAAGAGGCAACATGAACAAAACCATGAGTGAAACCTCGTAACCCCCCTAACTGCGCAAGGATATCGTATGAAGAGAGCGTCAATCCTACCCTGTACCTGATCGCATCTATTACCGATATTTTTGTTTGCAAGATTATGTTTCTCAGGCCTGTCATGGCTATCAATCCCAAGGCCCCAGCTCCGCCGAGAATCGTTATCTCTTCAAGCGTTATTAGTTCTGTGAACGCAGATGCGATTAAAACTCCTATAATTGTTAATGCTATCTGGGTTCTGTATCCCAGGATCCCCATAGTTATTAAGGTAAATACAACGAATATAAGGGCCACAGATCGTGCCTTTTTTTTCTCCATCTCCATGCCTACCAGAGAAACAAGGAGAATGGTACCGAGAGGAAGGAGATGTGCGGCCATCGTATACCATGGATCCAAACTCCCTCTTTTCAAAGGCTCCAGGATCGGGATGCCGCCGTACGCTACGAGATCGAGTATCCAGTAAAATGTGCCTATGACGATCAGAAGAAAAGTAATCTTCCATAAATTATTGGTGACTATTTCATGAAGTTTCCCTTTATTTCCTATGAAAATTATAACCATCAGATAATAAAGGAAGAAAAATATCCAGTATCCCAGAGCAAACGGGAGTATTGAGGGATACTGTCCGAATAAAATTAAAATCGAAAAGAGAACGAGAAAACTCTTTAAATTTTTAATATGGTAATCTTCATTATGTCTTAATGACAAAGCCATAAAAAGGAGAGATAAAAATAAATAGGGCAATGAAATCGCCCAGTATCCTATCTGAAAGAATATGAGCAGAGAAACTACGAAAGCCGTTAAATAAATCTCAAAGGAGTATTTTTTCTGCGATAAATAAATCATGGAGAAAGGTATGAGTCCCAACTTTGAAAATATACTCCAGTTATAAAAAGTTAGAGCCACAAAAATAAAAAAAAGGATTAAAGACGGATAAAAGAACTTCTCTGGAAGCTCTATCTTCCTAAATTTTATTTTAACCCCCAGAAAAAAACCAAATAATCCTAAAAATAATGTAAATGTACCATAGTAAGATATGGGTGCATCAGAAACTCCCAAAAAAATGATAAATATTAAAATAAATATAAGGGGATGAAAAAACCTTGTAGATGTTCTTCTCCTCCCGAAATATTTTATCTCCGGAAATTTACTCAGTTTTGATAAAAAAATGTCTCCTATGCTGGCAAAATTGCTTTTTTTATAAGATAGATTTATATTTTCAACTATTCTGTCAAAAAACTCTTGAATCATGTTACAACCTTATGTGTATTGAATCTTTATAGATGTAAGAGTTTTCATCGTCCGTTTCTTTTATTTTATACTTTTCTAACTCTTCTATTTCGTTTTCTGTTCTCACAATGACCCAGAAATCTCCCGTATAGATCTTTTCCGGTTTTATTATACTATCAAGATTTTCTAGTTCCTTTATACTGAACTGTTCTAATTTTAGAGTATTTTCACCGAAATGAACGTTCTTGCAGTATACTATTTTCTCCAGCTCTTCATTAACATCACTGTAAGGAATCACAGTGAACTCTCCGGATATGGCTATATCGTAGATCCCTTTAAATTCCATGAACTCTGAGATGTATACTATGTGATTATATAGTTCTTCAAAATTTTTTGTTTCTATAGGTTTTGCCTCATAAAATACCGTAGATTTGTTTTCAACAGTCATTATAATCTTTTCCGCAGATACGGCTTCTTTGTAACTCATTACCCCTCCAATGTTATATTTTTTTCCTTCATAATCTTTAAGAATGAAATAACCTTTCCCAGTCTCTGTAACAAAGCCGGTATCTTCAAACTTTGAATCATCCATATTCAGTCTCCCGACTATTTTAACATTATACAAAAAACCTTTGCTCGTGTAGTTCTCAAAGTCTTTGATGGCTTTAAAAATCTGAGATCCTGAGTATTCCAGAGTTTCTCTCTGTTTGTACTCCCCGTATTTTGAGAAATAAGAAAAAAGACAAATTAAAATTAGTAAAAATATCAAAAAATCTAAAAATTTAATCCGCATCAACTTCCACCTAATATAGTGGCCAACCCCATGGAGAATTTCTCTATGTCCTCATAATTCGCAACTTCCAAATAAATAAATCCCTCTCTCGGTATATAGATGCCGTCTTCTTCTGCATTGTCTGCTGCTGTTCTTACGGCGTATATGGGCGATTCCTCAGTTCCTATTATCTCCATGTATATCATAAGTTTATCGAGCAATGTAATATCTGTTATAACCAATGTAGCCTCTTCGATCATCTCTGGTCTGACTCTGCCAAAAATATTAGATATGTATGCCACACCCTTTGTTAACTCACGGTTTTCTTCTCCCGCTCCCTCCCAGGGTGTGTGGAGCAGATATAACTTCTCTGCACTCTTGTTTATCAGGGGAGTTCTTATAATACTGAATATCGCGTTCTGATTCTCGCTGAGAGCAGTTTGTTGTATCACTGAAAAAGCGGATAAATTGAAAGTCTCCCCTTCTATACTGAAGGGAATAACAACTTTGTAAGGCATTGTAGCAAGATCATATATGTGTTCAGAGGCATAGGCGAACAGACTCTGAATTTCCTCTAAATTCCGGGCTTTGATAATGAATACATTATTTCTCACAACGGTTATGGAAAGATCACCCTCTTCTACGAGTATGACAGGATTATTGGTAGTACCATTCCTATGGCAGAAAATCATAAATTTATCAAGAAATTCGAGTTTTTCAGCATGAATATTATAATCTACACTTTCCAGGTACTTGGCTATTGTGTCATCTTTTGTGTAATACACAGTTATTCTATCGACATTTCCCGCAAGTTTCTCTAGATCTACATACGTGCCTTTGTAACCCTTTACAGGTAGCGAAATCTCTCCAACATCAAAATATGTGACTTTTGGAGTTCCGGATGTTTTGAAGGCCGTGCTTGATCCATACGCCAATACAGATAAAAATACAATTATGACCGCAGACGCTCCGATTAATACGTATCTTTTTTTGTCCATTGCAACACCAAAGATAGAGTTACACACTATCTTTTTAAATTTTGTGTTTCTGAGATTTTGAAAAAAAATAAAAAAAGTCGTTATAAAGCTATCATGGTCGATGTCATCTCTATATGGCTTATTGCTCTTATTTTTTCTGTAATAAAAGCGTCTAAATCCTTTAAATCATTCAATTCTAGTTTTATGACTAAGTCATACTCACCGTAAACGACATAGACTTCTTTTATCTCATTAAACTCTTTTAGTTCTGCTTGAACCTCTTTTTCTTTTCCTACCTCTGTTACACAGAGAATGTATGCTACTACCATGATACCACATCATGATATTGCTTCTTATCTATTTAAATTTTTTGTAAAACTATTCATTTCCTGAAAATAAGCCATCCGAAATTTGTTTTTATCAAAATATATTTTCCTTTTATTTTTTTGCCGTGTATGTTGATACTTATCTCCGTATCCGTCCACTTTTCCTCTTCATAATGCCCTTTATCCCAGATTTCTACCTTTCCGGCTCCGTATCCTTCTTTTATAACTCCTTCAAAATTTCCATAATCCAACGGGTGATCCTCTACTGGAATGACCAATCGCTTCACTCCTCTTTTTTCAGGGATACCTTTTGGCACGGCCCAGCTCTTTAAAACTCCGTCTTTCTCCAATCGAAGGTCATAATGTAGATGGGAGGCATAATGTTTCTGGACAACGTAGATTCTTTTCATAAAGATTATGGGATTTGGAAAATAAAAAGAATGTGTATCGTAACATAACCTATTTAAACGCTGAAATATGAATAATTACGTGATAAAAATGGGAGGAATTATTGTCGTTGCAGATACACACTTTGGGATCAAAAAGGACAGCATAAGTATGCCGGGATACTTTGCAGATTTCTTGAAATGGTTTAAAAAATTGGAAGAAGAAAATGAAAATGTTAAATTTCTAGATAAAAATAATATTACAGAAAAGACGTTGAAAAATCCTGAAAAAATCATATTACTTGGGGACATTATCGAACTGTGGGATTCTGACGACGAAGCGGTCAGTGCGTGCGTTTCTACCTTAATCCCTACTCTGGCAGAAATAGAAGCAGAGAAAATATATGTGTTAGGAAATCATGACAATATCTTGGAGAAAGCGTTGCTTCCACAGAAAAAAGAGTACTATCCTTTGGGAAAATCAAATTTAAAACTCGTGGAAGATGTGTATCCTTCTGATAAATTTTTAACAGTGGGTGATCAGAATTATGTATTTGTGCACGGGTATCAATTTGACAAATATTTTACAAACACAGGAAAATTATATAAAATCTTGCCTGCACTGAGAAAACTTTCTAATAGTCTCACAGATTATGTTCCATTTTTGTTTTTCATCAGTCTAATCTTTAAATTTATAAATTTCATTGGAAACAAATCGATTTTTTTAGGAAAAGATCAACTATTGTATTTGCTTTTTGTGCTGACTATTCCGAAATTATATATGACTCTTGGTAGATGGTTATGGATCCGTTTTAGTGGAGTGAGATACAAAAAACAGGAAACAATAGATAATTTCACAAAATGGTGGAAAAAATTTATCAAAAATAAAGAAATTCCTGGAAATTTGAATGTTGTATATGGACATACTCATTTCTTGAATTATATTCCTGCGAAAAAGATAGATAATGAAACTTATGATTTTTATATTCAAAAATTGAAGAAAAGAGATATACCTCAAGAAAAAAGACCGACTCTGGTAAATATTTCAGCCTGGATAAAAGATATCAAGAAAAAAGAAAAAGATGAAAAATACAAGAACGTCATGGTGGCGTCTTTTCTGTACATCGACGAACAGGGATTCGAGTTTTTCGGCTGGGACTGGTACGAACATAAAATTTTTCATATTCCGAAAATGGCAATAAATGAAAGAAGAGAAAAAGGACTCGTTGACGAGAATACGACAAGAATTTTAAAGGATCTCGGATGGCCGGAAAAATTGATAAAAAAATGGCAGAAATCTGTTGAAATTTAAAATAAGAGTCGTAAAAGTTTTAATCAAATCTTCTTCACAAAATACTTCTCAGGGATTCTTCCATTTATTATCTCCACGCCTTCTTTAAACAATATCCTTTTTTTCAGGTCCAATCCGCCGCCGTATCCTCCTAATTTCCTGTCCGTGTTAACGACTCGGTGACATGGAATTAATAGAGGAACGAGATTTTTTTTCATTGCGTTCCCGACGGCTCTGTACGCTTTTGAATCGAGAGATTCCGCTAACTGCTTATAAGATACTACTTTTCCTTTCGGGATCTTCGCTGTACGGTTATAAACTCTTTTTTCGAATTTGCTACCTCTGAGAACAAAGAGATACTCAAATGATAATCCATAATTTATCCAGCTGTTTACCTTTCTTGCTAGATTATCAGCTTTTTTCGTTCTGACATAACTTTTTTTTATCCTTTTGAAAATATTTTCCAGATAATTCGGAAGAAGTATTTCAATGATCTTGACATTCATTATCACACAAGAATAAAGTTCCTTCTTCTTTTCTCTTTTAACTCTGTCAAGACCATAGTGCATAGAGACTGTATGGAATTGATAAATAAAAAGGTTTCACTCAACTCAAAAGAACGCCGTTTACGACACCGTGTTGCCCTGGTCTCGACGTTATCCGTGCTTTTCCTATCTCTGTTTCTATTATCGCACCTTTTGTTAGGATATTTCTCCTTGTGAACTGCTTGTTTGCCAGATTTTCTTCTACATTTAAAATCTTGACCCTTTTAATACCTTCAGGGCTACTTATATTGGCATATAATGCAGATTTAAGTTTTATTTTTCTATTTCCACCTTTAACTCTGATAATTTTCTTTTTTTCTTCTCCTATCCTAGTGAATACAGGCTCTCTACCCATTTCACACTTCTTCTTACATCTATAGCTCCTGTACCTTCCTCCACTTTTTTTTCTTCGTGATCTACCTTGATAAATGCCCATGATTCTCACCATTTTAATAGAACTGAAAATTGTTTATAAAGGTTTCCATAATATATCTATCATGGATCATTATTTCTCGGAGAGACAAGAGACAGCCCACGAGATTTTAAAGATACACGAAAACATAAGAGGGATTGAGTTTGAGTTTTTAACAGATAGAGGTATTTTCTCAAGAAAAAAGATTGATAAAGGTAGTAGACTTCTCGCAAAATCTGTAGAAACAAGAAAAAGTGATACTATTCTCGATGCGGGCTGCGGATACGGAATTGTTGGTATAGTAATCTCAAAATTTGTAAAAAAAGTTTACATGATCGACGTAAACAGAAGAGCCGTATCCCTGACAAGAAAAAATATAGTTTTGAATAAATGTTCCAATGTGAGTGTAACGAAGAAAGATTTTTTTGAGCTTGGAATAAAGAACTTTGATGTTGTCGCCACAAATCCTCCTTTTAGAATGGGGAAGGAGTTTGTTTTTAGGATAATAGAAAAAGTTCCCGAGTTTCTGAAGGAAACGGGAAGATTTTACATGGTTGTACGAACAAAACAGGGAGCTAAAAGCTATGAGAAAAAAATTGCAGAGATTTTTGGGAACTGTGAGATAGTCGATAGAGAAAGTGGTTACAGAGTTCTGAAGGGAGTGAAATGTTAGGATTGAAAGTCAGGAAAGAAGAAGGTGAAAAAACAAGAAAATTTCTTCTGGAAAATGAAGTTTTGGCTAAAGGGTATAAAATAAAGAATCTGGGAGAGTATTTAGTTTTTCCAATAGTTAAAAAAATTGGAGGAGAGATTGTAGAAATTGAGTTTGAAAGATTAAAAGAGAAAGAGAAATTTGAAGGCACGTTTGATCTTATCGGTGATATAGCCATAGTCGAGGACTCTGATACATCTATTCTTCGAAGAAAAAACGTTAAATCTGTGTATAAAAAAGAAACAAAGGTAGAGGGGATATACAGAACGAGAAAATACGTGTATCTGGCAGGTGAAAAAAATACTGAAACGATACATAAAGAGTACGGCTGCAGATACATGCTTGATATAGAGAAGGTGTATTTCAATCCGAGGCTTGCGACAGAGAGACATAGAATAGCCGAAAAAGTTAACAATGGAGAAAGAGTACTCGATATGTTCGCAGGAGTGGGACCTTTTTCTATCCTGATCGCAAAAAAGAGAGATGTTGAAGTCCACAGTATAGACATAAACCCTGATGCGTTTTACTATCTCAAAAAGAACATCGAGATCAATAAAGTAAAGAATGTTTTTCCATATCTGGGAGACTGCAGAGACATCGTTAAAAAATTGTCAGATTTTGACAGGATTATAATGAATCTTCCCAAAAATTCCCTTGAATTCCTGGATACAGCTCTAAACAAGACAAAAAAGGGTGGTATAATACATCTATACTCAATAAGACCTGAGAAAGAGATAAAACTTACTCCAGAGTATACACAGCAGGTGAAATCCTATTCTCCGAGAACATTTGTCTGGAGATATGATATCAGACCTTAATTTTTTTCCATTTGCCTTTTTTGAACCGTATATAAAATAAAAGACCTCCAGCTATTGTTTCTAACGTCATGGCTATCCATGCACCTATAAGACCACCTTCCATTACAACACCGAAGAGATAAGCTAAAGGCAGTCTGAGAAGCCAGTGGGAAACCCCTGCAATTATCATTGGATACATCGTATCTCCAGCACCCCTCAAACTTCCGGCAAGAACGAACATAATTGCAAGCGCAGGCTCTGAAATGGCGATTATCCTCAGACACGGGACTGCAAACTTTATAACATCTGGATCATTTGTAAATATCTTTACAAAATACTCAGGAAAAATAAAAAATAGAATGCCCATAACTCCCATTACGATCAATGCCAGTCTCAGAGATTCATACGCACTTTTCTCTGCCCTTTGCGGTTTTACAGCTCCAAGATTTTGACCGACAAGAGTGGTGGCAGCAATTGCAAATC
>JAGLWR010000031.1 GCA_023133315.1 Methanomicrobia archaeon
TTTCTGTCATTATTTATCATCTCCTCCATAATTCTTCCGGGAAGTACTCTCTCGGGGCAGAATGCTGTAAAAAAATCTTCATCATTTTTTAATCCTGATCTTTCGAGGAGTGGAATTAGTTCTTCCTCCGTTGTTTTCGGTGGAACTGTAGATTCCAAAATAACCAAATTATCCTTTTTCAAAACTTTGGAAATGGATTCTCCGGCTCTTTTGACGTACAATAGATCGGCTTTTTTATTTAACAAGGGAGTCGGAACGCATATTATAAATATATCACTTTCTTTATGTGATAACGAGGCTTTTATCCTACCATTTTTAACATTTTTTTCTAAAAGTTCTTTTAATCCCGGCTCTTTTATATCGAGAACGCAGTCATTGATTTTTTTTACTATCTCTTCTTTGATCTCTATTCCGTATATACTATACCCGGCTTCAGCAGCAAAAACAGCCGTAGGAATGCCTATATATCCTAGACCGACGACAGAGATTCTGGCTGTTTTTGAAAGTATCTTTTCCAGAAGATTCATGATTCCCTATTGGAACACTACTTTTTAATTTTTCCGAAAAAACTGTTGTATCTCTTAAAATATTCGGAGGATATATCTAGTATAAAGGGAAAAAACAGGCTTAAAAAGTTCAAAATGATTTCTAAAATTATAATATTCCATATTTTCCAAAAACTTTCGCTTCTCTTTCCAAAAATGCCATTTCATTCTCTGTAAAGGCCTTTGGATTAACAGGAAGAATAAATTTAGCTTCTTCTGTCATGATGATATCATTCATCATGTTAAGGTACTTCATTAGCAGATTAAACCCGTTCTGGAGCTTTAGATACTCAAGTCCGTCCAGAATTACAACACTCCCTTTATTTTCTTTGACAAAGTTTCTTATCGTGTGTACAAGTTTGGAAATGTTGGAAGGATCTATAGAGTTCTCACCACTTGTTTGAGAAAGCCAGATTATTGGAGTTCTTTTGAGTCCATAATTCACTCTCACTTTAGCTGGATGCTGTCTGGTAACGCAGAGTCCTCTATAGCCGTGAGTAACTTGGTCCACAAAGATATCAAATGCCAGAAAAGGCTTTTCTTCTTTTATAAGATACTGATATCCAGGTTCTAGGGAGTATTTTTGCCCTTTATCGATCACTATCTCTTCTTCAGATATAATTTTTTTTGGTTCCAGAACCTGACGAATTATAAAGGTAAGCATGTTCATCTCAAAAGGCTTTTGGAGAAATCCAACGACTCCGAGACTTTTAGCTTCAAACTTTGCCAAACTGTCAGCACTTGCAAAAAGAACTTTAATTTCGGGATTTATCATCAGAATTTCTTTTGTAACCTCAATACCCTTCTTTGAAGGTATCCTTTGGTCCATAACTACTAAATCTATCTTTTTTTTACTTTTTTTAAATTTTTTAATGGCCTCTTCTCCGTCTACGGCAGATTCTACGACCTTGTAGTCTCCAGCTTCCTCTATTGCCATTTTGTATAGTGATATTAGTTCAGGTTCATCTTCAACAATCATTATATTGTGTGTCATTACTCTTTATTCTATGTCCCCCAATAAAAATTTTTTCTATGGGAAATTTTATATACGAAGAAAACTAACCTCTTTATGGGCTGCTCAATTGCAATTGCGTCTGGAAAAGGAGGCACAGGGAAAAGTGTTATAACCTCAAATCTGAGCGTAGTTTTAGCCAAATCCGGTGCAAGTGTTTTTATTCTTGATGCCGATTTAAAAATGGCAAATCTTTCTCTTTTATTAGATCTTGAGTATCCGGATGTTACGTTAAACGAAGTTCTTTCGGGAGAAGCTGAGTTAAAAGATGCCGTTTACGAAAAATACGGCATAAAGATACTTCCTGCGGGAATCCCATTATCAAGGGTAAGGAAAGCCAGAGCGGATAAATTGGAAAAAGTTTTTAAGGAGATAACTCAGAATACAGATTATCTTATCATAGATACCCCTCCAGGGCTTGAAGTAGATGCAATATCGGCTTTAGCGGGGGCAGAGAATGTACTGTTAGTAACAAATCCGGAGATATCCAGTATTGCGGATGCCTTTAAGATAAAAAAGGTTTCTGAGATTTTAAATACCAATTTACTCGGTCTTGTGATTAACAGGGTGAGATACGACATTAGTGAACTTTCTGTAAGAGAGATAGAGACGATCCTAGAAAGTAAGGCTATAGGTATTATCCCTGAAGATCAGGAAGTAAAGAGATCCGTGGCTTTTGGAGTACCTTTCTATATCAAGAACCCCGATTCCATTGCCTCTAAAGCCGTCTATAGGTTGGGGATGAACATTTTAAGAAAAAAAGGAAGTATTATCGAATCTAAAAAACCATATGAAAGACTTCTTAAAATTTTGAGGTGAATATATGCTGGACGAAATAGTTATAGAGAAAGATCAGGTTTTCAATCTAACAAGATCAATTTTGAGGTTCTTAGAAGGTAAGGACGTAGAGATCAGGTTCTATAAAAAAAGCACAGATGTATGGGAGACGGAGTTTCTTTCTAAATATTTAACTGAAACAATTGAGTATTTTGGGAATGTATTTAAAGCGCAGGTAGAAGAAAAGTTTGATCAGAAAAACTTGATGTATTTTAAAAATTTAAAAGAATTAAAGTTTAAAGAAAAGGCCATACTGGAAAAACTTACATCTGGGACACCAGTGTCCTTTAGTTCTAAAAAATATTTTTTAGGACTCTATGAAAGTTGCGAAAAGTACGTATTTGGATGTGTGAACCTATCTCTGGAGAATATCCTCTTTGAAAAAGGTCAAGAATACAATTTATGGATAGCTACCTGTTTCAATTACGTGAACAAGATAATCAGAGACAGAAATCTAAAATTTATAATAGTCGATTATCTCGTAGGAAGGCAGACCTCAAATATCTTTAAGTTAGAGTATGAAACATACCTTGAAGAAGGACTGAACTTTCTGAAAAAAAGACAGAAAAAGTTAAGATCTAAAAAATTAATAGAGGAAAACAAAGAGAAGGAGCTTATTTATAAAGCTTTGATAGAAAATTCAATGCAAAGAGAAAAAATTATCTCTTTTTCCGAAAAAATATTTTATAATATTTTTATATATTATAAAAAAGTCTTAAAAGCTTATATAAGTGGTATGTTTGAGATAGAAGAGAGGTATTATGAAGAAGCGTATGATAGATTACTTTTTTATAAATTTGGAGAGAGAGAAAAAATGGTAAATGGAATACTGGCGGGTATAGAAGACGAAGAGGAAAGACATTATAGAAGAATGCTCAAATTGAAAATACAGACAATGGACAAATACAGAGGGGAATTGATGGAAAAATATAAAATTTCCCAGCCTTCGGAAACAGACATTACAACATTATTGAAAAAATCAGGATTTCTAAAAAAGAGTTAAGCCGTCTCCCTTTTGACAAGAGTGGTTACATATCCAACTACTCTGTTTTCTATCTTATCGTTTGGAAACTTAACTTTATCTCCCAGGAACTCCCTGTTTTTATAAAAATCTTTACTTAAATCCTTAGAGTATTTTTTGAGTATTTCTCTTGCTATTCTCTTAATGAAAGTAGGCCTTATTCTTCCCATTACATCGCCTCGAATGTTGGTATACCTCTGCGACAGCATTTATAAACCTTGTTATGATCTATTCAGATCTGAAACTCCTTTTTTACTTCTAATTTTCTTTTATCCGGCATCCATACAATTATCTCAGCTTCTCCTTTTTCAACTTTTGTTATAATCTTTTCATACGGTATCTGAATCTTATCTCCCCAGTTATAAATCCTAAAGATCCCTTCATAGATATCCACATCATTGCTTTTTAGAATTATGCCCACAGTTATTTCGATGTCGTTAAAAAGAACGGGATATCCGTCTTTATCTTTCAGCACGATGTTTATTAAAAGTCCATCGTACTCTGCATCTTCATCCCAGTTTCCCTGAACGATGTTTGCATCACAGGTCTCCACGTTTTGGAGTTTAATCTCTTCTTCTATGCATCCTAGAAAAAGTAATATGAAGATAGGAATGAGCCCATATTTTTTCATGATAATTTTCTAATTCAGAACTTTAAATAATTATCTCGAGTAATCATACTTTAAACTTTGCTTCTCTCGGTAGATGTAGTCATGTTACAATTTCCATTGCTTTCTAAAAATTATTCAAACTCCCCATAATCTTTTTTAAACGGTGACATTTTCCTGAGTTCGGAAACGACCTCTGGAAGAACCTCGAGTAAATAATCCGCATCTTTTTCGGTATTATCTTTTCCCAGTGTAAGTCTCAGAGATCCGTGAGCCTCCTCTGGTTTGAGTCCTATTGCAAGAAGAACATGACTTGGTTTTAACGATTTTGATGAACAGGCAGAGCCCGTAGAGGCTTCTATACCTTTTGCGTCTAATAACAGAACTAAGGACTCACCTTCTATGAATTTGAAAGAGAAGTTAGCATTTATCGGCAATCTTTTTTGAGGATGACCATTCAGCCATGTATTGTCTATCTTCAGGACATTATCCATGATCTTATCTCTTAATTTCTGCAATCTTGGCATTGCTTTTGGTCTCTCTTCCTCTCCAATTTTCATGGCCTCTCCAAATCCAACGATCCCTGAAACGTTCTCTGTCCCCGATCTTAGTCCTCCTTCATGTCCTCCTCCATGCGCCAAAGGATCAAGCTTCACACCTTTTCGTATATGAAGACAGCCCACTCCTTTAGGTCCAAATATCTTGTGAGAGGAAATTGAAAGCATGTCTAACCTCATTTTTTTCACATCTACTGGAAGTTTTGTAACGCTCTGCACCGCATCCGTGTGAAGATACGCATTGGATTCTTTAACAGTTTTTCCTATCTCTTCCATATCCTGAACAGTCCCGATTTCGTTGTTTGCGTGCGTTATAGAAACAAGAATTGTATCTTCTCTTAAAGAAGATTCGAGATCACCGATATCTATGAGTCCGTGTTTATCAACGTCCAAGTACGTTACCTCGAATCCTCTTTTTTCAAGCCATTTACACGTATTCAGGACACAATCATGCTCTATCTTCGTGGTAATAATGTGTTTTCCTTTATCTTTATCCGCAAAAGAAACACCTTTTATCGCGAAATTGTTTGATTCTGTACCTCCAGAGGTAAAATATATCTCAGAAGGATCCGCATGTATTACTTTTGCAACTTTAACTCTCGCTTCTTCTATTGCTTTTTTCGCTTCCTGGCCCAGGGAGTGAAGAGAAGAAGCATTTCCATATTTCTCTCCAAAATACGGCAACATAAAGTCCAAGACTCGCTTATCGACAGGAGTTGTAGCAGAATGATCCATGTATATCATTTTTCCACCTTCTTTCTATAATTTTCAATGGCTTTTTTCAATCCATCTGCGGCGAGATTCGAACAGTGCATTTTTATTGGAGGCAGTCCATCCAGTGCATCGGCAATGTCTTTTTTTGTTATTTTCTCTGCTTCTTCTAGAGTTTTGCCCCTTGCGAGCTCAGTGATCATTGAAGAGGTGGATATCGCTGCAGCGCAGCCCATAGTTTCCCATCCTATGTTCTCTATCCTGTTACCATTTACCTTGATATAGATGTACATAACGTCTCCACAAATGGGATTTCCCACTTTACCAACGGCATCATACTCTCTGGGTTTTCCCTTATTTCTGGGGTTCATAAAATGATCTATCACTTTCTGAGTGTACATGAGGTTATAACGCCGTTATAATTTAAAAAGGTTTGCACAAGATTTTTTAAGGTAAAAAAATATGAGGATCATGAACATCTTAATTATAGTGGGAAGCAAGAGCGATATGCATATAGCTGAGAAAGTGACGAGAATTTTAAAAGAAAACAACGCAGATTATGATTTAGAGATCGCATCTGCACACAGAGAACCGCAAAAAGTTCTGGAGTTGATAAAAAAGAAGGATTACATGGTTTATATATGCATTGCAGGTCTCTCTGCTGCTCTACCTGGATTTGTGGCATCACAGACGGATAAACCTGTTATAGGCGTTCCTGTTTCTGCAAAACTGGGAGGACTTGATGCACTGCTTTCTATTGCACAGATGCCAAAAGGTGTGCCTGTGGCGTGTGTAGGAATAGACAACGGCGAGAATGCAGCGTATTTGGCTCTGAGAATAGTAAATCTATAAATATGAGGATGTACATCTGAGTCATGATGCTACAGTTATAAAGTGGAGTAATAGTGATTAATTGCTTCATTTATGTCTTCTTTGTTTATTTCCGGAAAGAATTTATTTATAAAATACTGCTCGGTAAACTCGTCAATCTCTAATGGTATATTTTTACCTGTATTTATCAGAAGATCTATCTTTTTTGCTTTCCACTCGTTAAAGTTCTTCATCTTTTTTTGAGGTGCAACATCGTACCCTATGAATATGTACAAGAACCTCTTATCAAATTCCTCGGTATGCTCACGGAGTTTTTTCATTGCTCTGAGGTAATATTTTGGAAGTTTTGAGAAGTTTCCTACAAAATGCACCCCGATCTCTTCTTCATTTATCGTTTTATCTGTAAGAAGTCTTTCATATGTATTTGATTCTACCTCGAATATCGGAATAACCTCTTCTTCACTTCTCGTAGTTATAGCTTCATAGGAGAGTCCACAAAACGTAAAATTATCTATTTTACGATCCTTAAAAATCCAGTTTACTAACTCCAGAAATTTAATAGAAGAAAGATCATACGCGTCCATAAGAGATAGCTTACCCTTCCTAGCATATCCCCTTATTCCATGAGGTACTAACGCTACATGTTGAAGCATATAGTAGAATTTCATGCTCCAGATATAAATTTTTCTTTTATGAGTATAAAATACTAAGTCGTAATATGAAATATAAAGTACGAAAAGTATTCTACAAGAACCCTTAAGAATGAATAAAAATTTAAAGACATACAAAAGTTGATATATATGGACACAAAAGAGCTCAAAGAATTATTTAGAAAAAAAGCATCTGAGGATTATGAGAATTTTTTCGCTGTGAAAACTTTAAGGGGTCATGGATTTCAAAGAAATGTATGCAAAAAATGCGGAAAATATTTTTGGAGTCTTGAAAAAAAAGAAATCTGTGGGGATGTTTCCTGTCAGGGGAAATACAGATTTATAGAAGAAGAACCGTACGTAAAATTAGATTATATAGAAGTATGGAAGAAATTCTCCAGCCTTTTTGAAAAATTGGGGTACACATCTATCCCGAGATATCCCGTAGTTGCACGATGGAGGGACGATGTGGATTTTGTCAATGCATCTATATACGATTTCCAGCCTCACGTTGTCTCGGGAGAGGTAGAACCTCCTGCAAATCCTTTGGTAGTTCCTCAGTTTTCTCTGAGATTTAATGATATCGATAACGTAGGAATAACGGGATCACATTATACGGGATTTGTGATGATAGGTCAGCATGCCTTTGAATCTCCAGAAAACTATGACCAGGAAAAGTATTTTGAAGATATTTACATATGGCTGACAAAGTCTCTGAAGATTCCAGGTGAAGAGTTGTATTTTCATGAAGATGGCTGGGCTGGAGGCGGAAATGGAGGATGCTGCATGGAGTATTTTTCAAAAGGCCTCGAACTTGGAAACCAAGTGTACATGGTTTATGAAATCACTCCTTCAGGTTTCAATCCATTGAAAACAAAGGTATTGGATATGGGGGCAGGGCAAGAAAGGTTCGCATGGTACTGTAACCCTGCTAACACTTCTTATGAAGCTGTTTTCCCAGATGTTTGTGATTATCTTTATAAAAAAACGGGATACAGACCCGATCAAAGAATTTTAAGATTTTTACCATATGCAGGGCTTTTAAATCTCGACGAAGTGAAAAATATTGAGCAAATATGGATAAAAATAGGAAATATGATAGGATTAGATCCTCAGGAACTTGAAGATATTATTTTATCTTTGTCACGGATATACAGTATCGCTGATCACACAAGGACCCTCTTATTTGCCTTATCCGATGGTGCACTCCCCTCAAACGTTGGTGGAGGATATAATTTAAGGGTTATTTTCAGAAGAATCTCAGATTTTATAGAAAAAAATAGTTGGGATCTGGAAATGTCAAAAATAATTGAAAAACATGTTCATTCCCTAAAAAAAGAGTTTCCAGAACTAACAACGAATCTAGAAGATGTTTTAGAAATCTTAGAGGTAGAAAATAAAAAATACAAAAATATGAGAGAAAAATCTGGTAAAATAATAGAAAATATTCTTAAGAAAGAGAAAAAGATAAGTTTTGAAAAAATAATAGAGCTTTATGACTCCCACGGAATATCACCCGATAGTTTGAGAGAGAGAGCTTCGGAAAAGGGAATAGAGATAACGATTCCATCAAATTTCTACAGTGAACTGGCTTTAAAACATGAGAAAATATTTGAAGAAAGAGAGAAAGAAGAGATACTCGATTATCCAAAAACAGAGTTGCTTTTTTACAAAGACTGGAAAATGAAAAAATTTAAAGCAAAAATTATAGGAATAAAAGATAACTGGGTTATTTTAGATAAAACGTGTTTTTATCCGGAATCCGGAGGACAGGCAAACGATCTCGGATGGATAGATGGGAAAAGAATTCTTGATGTAAAGAAGAGAGGGAGAGTAGTGTTGCACAACGTTGAAGGAACCTACAATATAGGACAGGAAATAACAGGAGAGATAGATTGGGAAAGGAGATTACACCTGACGCGACACCACACTGCTGCCCACATCATTAACGGAGCTGCAAGAAGGATCCTCGGAAATCATGTATGGCAGGCCGGAGCTGAAAAAAAAGAGGAGAGGGCACGGCTGGACATTACGCATTACGAAGGATTGAGCAGAGAAACTCTCAATAAAATAGAAAAACTTGCAAATGATATTGTTCTAGAGGATCGAAAAGTAGAAAAAGGGTTTATGAAAAGGAGCGAAGCTGAAAAAAAATATGGCTTCAGGTTATACCAGGGGGGTGCAGTTCCTGGAAAAGAGATACGGGTTGTAAATATAGCAGATTTTGATGTGGAAGCGTGTGGAGGTATCCACTGTGACTCCACGAGTGAGGTAGGATTTATAAAAATACTCAAGTCCGAGAAGATACAGGACGATGTTGTGAGGCTGGAGTTTGCTGCAGGATTAAAGGCTCTTAAGTATATACAGAAAGCTGAAGAGATAATAGGAGACGTTGGAACTATATTCAGGGTAAAGAGAGAAGACATAAAAAAGACTGCAAAACGATTTTTTGAAGAATGGAAAGAAAGAGGGAAAGAGATAGAGAGATTAAAAGAAGAACTCTCTCGGTCAAAGGTTTATCGGCTGAAAAATGAGTTCATGGAAAAGGAGGGTTTGAGGTTTCTGGAGAAGAAGATAGAAGGGGACATAGAACTTTTGAGAAAAACTGCTTTATCTCTCAAAGAAGACGATACTGTCATCGTTCTTCATAATGGAAGAAATCTTGTCTGCGTATGCGGAAAAAATGCAATGAAAAAAGGATATAAAGCAAATGAATACATTAAAAAATTTGGAAAGGGAGGAGGTAACGAAGAAATGGCTCAAGGAGTGAAAAAATGAGAAACTTTGTGGATTACTTTGTTGCTTTTTTACTCATAATATGCATCGTATCGTTCATTTACCCTTATTTTTCAAAACATGTACTCGAAAAGGATGTTTTCACGGATATAGAAGGCACTTTAGAAAGAGTTAAAGATTTAGAAGAAGAAGGTTTTTTTTATACGTTGACAATTACTGGATGGTGGAACTCTGACAATACCAAGTTTATAGAGGAGGTTTTTCTCATAAGTTATAACGAAAATGAGATGGAAGTGATACGAAAGAATGGAACTATTATTACGATCGGTAACATTAAAAACTTGAAAACGGAGATAAGAACATCAAAAATAAAAATAAATATAAAAAATAGAGAAGTTTACTCTTTTGAGATAAATTTTGATACCGATTTTGATGAACTGGAAAATATGATAAACGATCATCCAGTTCAGAATGTTATAAACATAGGTATATCTGGAGAAATATTTCTGAAAAATTTTGAAGAACTAAACATAATAGAAGAGAAAAAACTTAATGATGAGTTGAGAAAAAAATTCTTTTACTGTAAAAAAATAGAGATTGACGGAAAAGATCTTTATTTAGAATATTTCAGTATAAAATATTTAAAAGATTTAAAAGAATTTTATAATGGAGAAATAGAAGGAAAACTAAAAATTTATGTAAGATACTGAAATTACATTATTTTTATTGATCCCATATCTGTTTCTGCTTTGATTTTAACTAATCCAGTACCTTCCTCGTTCATTATAATCTTCTTGTATCCATTTTTTTCTTCAATTGTTCTTCCTGGGCATTTTATTCTGCCAATGCCTACTTTTGCTTCAATGTCTGCTTTTGTATTTTCAGATACTTTTATCTTAATAGATCCCATCTCAGTAGTTACAATGTTTTCTCCTTTGGAGACACTAACTCCTATGCTTCCGCGCTCTGTTTTTAACTCCTGTCTATTAGCTTCACAGTTACAGCATATG